>DAOWML010000210.1 GCA_030643125.1 Bacteroidales bacterium | reverse complement strand
GTATTGTTTAAATAAAACCTGCCTGTAACAGGATAGTGATCCGAAAGCTTTACATCAGGGATATCAAAATTCACACATTTTATTTTTTTGCTGTGGAATATAAAATCAATTCTGAACGAAGGAAATTTACCCATATAAGTTGTTCCAATACCTTTTCCTGCTTCTACAAACGAATCGTTTAAATTTTTCTTCATTTTTCTGTATGTATAAGAAACAGGCACATCGTTAAAATCGCCACACACAACCACCGGGTATGGCGAATTTTGAATGTGTTTTGATATTATGTTAGCCTGACTGGCTCTTTTAATAAAAGCATCACGCAGTCTGAAAGAAATATCTTTTATTTCTTTTAATCTTTCGTCATCTTTTAACACTTTACTGTTGGTAATAAATGAGTAATTATTTTTATTGAAACGAATAGATTGCAAATGATTATTGAAAATTCTGACAGTGTCTTTGTTTATTACAATATCAGTATAAATACTTGTATTTGATGAATTGCTGAAATTAATTACACCCCTGTTAACAATTGGGTGTTTACTGAATGTAGCAATTCCATAGTTATAATTTCTATTTTCAACAGTATAATCAATATGTGTAAAATATTTATTCTTAATATTTTTCATAATTGAATTTTCACTAAGCTCTCCGCTGTTTTTAGTAAAAAATTCCTGGAAACAAATAAAGTCAAATTCATTGGTGTTTATAAATTCAAAAATTCCGGGAAGTGTATTTTCGGTTTCGTTCCAGTTATATAAATCAAATAGTCTTACATTAAAAGATAAAATGTTAAATCCATTTTCGGATATCTCAGTGTTTTTATTTTGTTTCTTTAAAGGGATTTGAATATAAGTTGCCAGATAATTCCAACCAAGCAATATGGCTATTAATGGAATAATAAAGATTTTTCTTTTTTTATAAATCCAAAATATAATAAAAAGTGAATTAACAATTAATAGAAAAGGGTACGCTAATCCAAAAAAGGCCAACAACCATATTTTTTCAGGGTTTATAAATACAGACAAATAGGAAAGCAGCATTGCCCCGACAAAAGAATAATTCAAATACTTTAATAAAGTGTAGATAATCGTTTTCAATTCAAATTTTATTTGATATTTATATCTAATTTAGAATTAATGATCGAAAAATTCAAGTGAAGGTTAAATATTTTGACGGAATTTTTTTATTTGCTGTTTTTAAATAAAATCTCTTTTTCCTTTTTTGTCAGGCTGTCGTATCCAGATTTAGCAATTTTATCCAGAATTTCATCAATGCCTTTTTGTTTAGTTGCCTTATCCTTATTGTATTCGTAATCGCTTACAGGGCGTTTATAGGTTACCTTAAATTTATCTTTTGGTTTAGATAATGAGAATATTTTATCCATAAAGCGGTCAAAACCTTTCGTAATATTTTTGCCTTTACGTAATTGTGAAATGTACAGGTATCCAAACAGGGCGCCTCCCAGGTGGGCAATATGTCCTCCCGCATTCGATGAGGCAATACTCAAGACATCAAGCACGATAGAAAATGCAGCAATATATTTTAATTTAACAGGTCCAAAGAATAATAAGTTTATGGTATGATTTGGAGCATAAACCGATATTGCTACTACAATTGCAATAACAGAAGCCGAAGCTCCAAGCGCATAAGACATTGATAAAACCTGATCGAATAAAGGAAATATATTAAATGATAAGATATATAATGCGGCACCCGCAAGTCCACCAACAATATATACACTTAAAAGTTTTTTATTATCGAAATAGCTTAAAAAAATCATCCCAAACCAATAAAGCCAAAGCATGTTAAACAGGATGTGTAAAAAATCCTGATGTAAAAACATATATGTAAAAATGGTCCAGGGTTTATATATAAGATTATTCAAATCGGCAGGAACCGCAAACCATGTTACGAACGAAAAACCGGTATTTAATTGTAACAAGGTAATAAAAGTTACAATAAGTTTTACTGCCAAAAAGACAGCAATATTTATATAAATTAACTTGAATAAAGCCCATACGCCTTTAAATGATTTTTTTATTTCGTCTATGATATTTATAACTACACTTTGTAAATTATATATTTTTATGCGAATAACTTTTGTTAATAGAAATTTGTTCTTTTGCTATTCCAGAATTTAATAAGTATAAACCCAAATAGCATGCCACCAAGGTGAGCAAAGTGTGCAATATTACTTCCCGGCTGGGTTAAACCTAACCAAAGTTCAAGTGCACCGTAAAATATTACAAAATATTTTGCCTTAATGGGTATTGGAGGAAATAGCAACATCAATTGAGTATTTGGGAAAAGCATTCCGAAAGCTAAAAGCACTCCAAATACAGCTCCCGATGCCCCAACTGTTGGGATATTCATTTTAAGATTCAATAACTCATTGGCATATTGTTGTGCTATTGCAACGTAACTCGAAGATTCAGGATTTGAATACCAACCATCAAGAAGTTTGCTGTAAATCTGAGAATAATACTCAGGGAAATGATCTTTGACAAGCAGTGCAAATGCTTCAGGCGAAGGAGTATTTGAAAAAGCTTGTATATCATTTAAAATACTTGTCATTTGTAAATGAATAACAAATGTGTGTAATACAGCTGCTCCAAGTCCGGTAACAACAAAATAAATAAAAAATCTTTTACTACCCCACACAGTTTCTAGTACACGACCAAACATCCATAATGCAAACATGTTAAAGAATAAATGCGTTAATCCTCCATGCATAAACATGTGAGTAACAAACTGATAAGGTTGAAATAAGTCAGACTTAAAATAATGTAATCCAAGCACCTGGCTTAACTGAATACCAAAGGCATTTTCCAAAACCCAGGTTGCTAAAAGCATTATTATATTTATTATAATGAGGTTTTTTACAACAGGAGGAATATCACTAAGTTTTATATTAATCATATTTATAAAATTAAAATGTTATTTAATTAAAACGTTTTTCGAGCTCATCTGTTTTAATGATGCTTACAATTAATTTGCCAAAAGGTGAATAGTTCGGATTTTGGCAGGCAAATAACATGTCAACCATTTCGCGCATTTCTTTATTGTTTAATGGTTGATTACTACTAATTGCTGAAGCTTTTGCTAAAGATTTGGCGATTTTTTCTTTGGCTTGTGCTTTTGCATCAACCTCTCCGGTCGAATATTCGTTTAAAAATTTATCTATGATTTGTTCCGGTTCCTGATTACTCGAATCAGCAGGCATTCCATTAACAACAATAGAGTTTCCACCAAAATCATCAATATCAAATCCCAAACTTTTTAAGTCATCGTTTATATCCATCAACAAAGCATGATCTTTGGCATCTAGTTCAATGGTTTTAGGATATAAAGATTTTTGAGTAACCGCTGATTCAAAAGAAAGAGTATTTAAAAATTTTTCGAAAAGAATCCTTTCATGTGCTCTTTTCTGATCAATAATCATTAAACCGGATTTTACAGGTGTAAAAATGTATTTGTTTTTAAAATGAAAATACTTTTCGCTTACATCCGTATCTGTAATAGTTTGTTGAGAATTTTCGTTAGATATAAATGAAAACTCATCCGATTGTTGATTTTCTTTTTCAAATCCTTCATATAATTTGTCCCAGTTTACCAGATTGTCTTTTTCCAGAGAAATTACTGAGCTTTTAGGATTCTTGCTAAGGGGTTTCTTATGTTCAAAAGGATTGAAAGCAGGATCAATTTCTATTTGAGGATTTCTGATTTCAGTATTTTTAGATAAAACCGGGATGTCGAATCCTTGTTCCTGATTGAAATCAATAGACGGAACAATATTATTTTTCCCAAGAGCCTGTTTTACTGCAGAGTGTACAATCTGCCATATAGCCTGTTGATCTTCAAATTTAATCTCTGTTTTTGTTGGATGAATATTTACATCTATAGTTGATGGATCGGCTGTTAAATATAAAAAATAAGAAGGAGCAGTTTCTGGTTGTAAAATCTGGTCGTAAGCGTTTATAATGGCTTTATTAAAATAAGCGCTACGCATATATCTGTTATTAATAAAGAAAAATTGCTCGCCTGATTTTTTACGTGCATATTCCGGCTTACCAATAAATCCTTTAATAGAAACAATGCTCGTATTACTTTCAATGGTAATTAGGTTTTGATTTATCCTTTTTCCGAAAACAGCAACAATTCTTTGCCTGATGTTAGCTTTAGGCAGCAAATAAATTTCCGAATCGTTATGATAAAGTTTAAATTCAACTTCAGGATTAGCCAATGCAATTCTTTGAAACTCCGAAATAATAAATCTAAATTCTGTATTATTTGTTTTTAAAAACTTTCTTCGTGCCGGAACATTAAAGAAAAGATTTTTCACTGCTAAATTAGATCCTTTAGCACAACTCACAGGTTCCTGATTTATAACTTTCGATCCCTCAATTGTAATCTGAGTTCCTATCTCACTATTTTCTTGTCGGGTTTTTAATTCAACTTTTGCAATAGCCGCAATAGAAGCTAAAGCTTCACCTCGAAATCCCATAGTCGAAATTGCAAATAAATCATCCGCAGTTTTGATTTTTGAAGTAGAGTGTCGTTCGAAAGAAAGTCGTGCATCAGTATCCGACATTCCAATACCTTTATCAATTACCTGAATTAATGTTTTCCCGGCATTTTTTATATTTATAGTAACTGAATCAGCTTTTGCATCAACGGCGTTTTCTACCAGTTCCTTAACC
>DAOWML010000049.1 GCA_030643125.1 Bacteroidales bacterium | reverse complement strand
TTATTTACAGAATGCATTAAAAAATCTTTCAGTAAATAATCTGTCCAACTTAACTCCGCATCCTCTATATGTATTTTTCAATTATTCTCATCCCACACTTTTGCAGCGTTTAAAATTTATAGAAAAAATTAACATAAAATAAGAGATTTTAGTATTAACCTCAGTTTGATATAATAATTATTTACAGCCTCATGAGGTTTTTCAGAGACAAGTCATATTTTTGAAAGACTATCGGGATAATCTAAAAAAATGAAAGCAGAAATAATAACCATAGGCGATGAGATTTTAATTGGGCAAACTGTCGATACTAACTCAGCATGGATAGCCAACAACTTAAATCTTATTGGTGTTGATATTATTAGAATAACTTCTATATCAGACAAAAAGGATGAAATATTTAAAGCATTAGATAATGCTAAGCAAATTGCAGATTTAGTTTTAATTACCGGTGGGCTCGGACCTACCGATGATGATATTACAAAAACGTCATTGGCAGAATATTTTAATACAAAACTTGTTCAGAATAAGGAAGTCTTAAAACATGTTGAGCAATTTGTTATTAAACGAAAAGCCTGGATGAATGAACGCAATATAAGACAAGCTGATGTGCCCGAAAGTTGTAAAATAATAAGAAACAAGATTGGTACAGCACCGGGAATGTGGTTTGAGCAGGAGGGATGCATTATTATTTCAATGCCGGGAGTTCCTTTCGAGATGAAAGAAATGATGACTGAGTCTATTATTCCCGAATTAAAGAAAATGGACAGTGATTTACATATTATACATAAAATTGTTTTAACACAGGGATGGCCTGAATCGAAATTAGCTGAAGTACTGGAAGATTGGGAAAGTAATTTGCCTGATGTAATATCGTTGGCTTATTTACCTTCACCGGGTTTAATCAAGCTCAGACTAACTGCTAAGGGTGATAATCAAAAATTGCTTGAAAATATATTAAAAGAACAAGTTGGGGAGCTTGAAAGAATAATCCCTGATTTAATCTGCGGTTATGATTCCGACAAGCTGGAAGAGGTGGTAGGGAAGTTGCTTAGAAAAAATAATAAAACAATAAGTACTGCTGAAAGTTGTACCGGGGGAAATATTGCTCATCTTATAACATCTATATCCGGGAGCTCCGAGTACTTTTTAGGAGGAGTAGTTGCATATTCAAATGAGATTAAAGAAAATGTATTATCTGTAAGTAAAAGAAACATAGTTGATTATGGTGCGGTAAGCAAACAAGTAGTTGAAGAGATGGTTAAAGGAGTAAGAGAATTATACAAAACAGATTTTGCCATTGCAACTTCCGGAATTGCCGGTCCTTCTGGTGGTACTGAAGAAAAACCCGTAGGTACAACATGGATTGCAGTTTCTGACAATTCAAAAGTAATTTCTAAGAAGTATATTTTTGGTAATCATCGGGGAAGAAACATTCAAAGTGCATCCTTAACAGCTCTGAATATGTTGCAGAAGTTAATATTGGAGAAAGAAATATAGTTTTTTGTAATTTTTTTATAAATATATTTGAATAATTGAATAAAAATCACGTATTTTGCGTTCTGTTTTGAAGAAATGAGATAAAAAAATCGAAATAAAAATGTCACGAATCTGTCAAATAACTGGAAAGAAAGTAATGGTTGGAAACAATGTTTCCCACTCAAAGAGGAGAACTAAGAGAAAATTCTACCCAAACCTGATGAATCAAAAATTCTATTTTGAAGAAGAAGATCGATGGGTAACTCTTAAAGTTTCGGCTTCTGGTATAAGAACTATCACAAAAAAAGGTTTGAAAATAGCCTTGAAAGAAGCAAAAGAAAAAGGTTTTATCGATAAATATTAAAACAAGAAGGGGGCTAAAAAATGGCATCAAGAAAAGGTAATAGAATTCAGGTTATTTTAGAATGTACTGAGCATAAGGAATCAGGACAAGCTGGAACATCAAGATATATTACAACAAAAAATAAGAAGAATACTACTGAAAGAATAGAATTGAAAAAATATAATCCTATTCTTAAAAAAGTAACAGTTCATAAAGAAATAAAATAATTAAGTCATGGCTAAGAAAGCAGTTGCAAGTTTACAAAAAGGTGCCGGAAGAACTTTTACCAAGTGTATTAAAATGGTAAAATCAGAAAGAGGATTACAGTATGTACAAGAAATGGTGCATAATGATAAGATTAAAGAATTTTTTGCTAAGAAATAATTCATTCGAAAATATCATATATAAAAAGCTTTCTTTCTAAAAGAAGGCTTTTTTTATTTCTGCATTCACTATTTTGTATTAAATTTAACGGCTGATAAACCCTGCCTGACAACCTACGGCAGTTAAACCGGCAGGCAGGCATAAAATTAGATTAAAATATATTCAATGGCTACGTTTGGTATTTTTTCAAAAGAGAAAAAAAAGACTCTTGATAAAGGACTGGAGAAAACAAAAGAAAGTGTTTTTAAAAAGTTATCGCGTGTTGTAGTTGGTAAATCTAAGGTTGACGATGAAGTACTTGATAATCTCGAAGAGGTTTTAATTTCTTCGGATGTTGGTGTAAATACTACATTAAAAATAATTGAACGTATTGAGGAACGTGTATCTCACAGCAAATATCTTGGAACAGACGAATTAAATAATATTCTGAAAGAAGAAATAGCATTATTATTAGAAGAAAATAATGCTGAGGAGATTGATTTGTCATTTAGTTCAAATAATGGCCCTTATGTTATTATGGTAGTGGGTGTTAATGGAGTGGGGAAGACCACTACTATTGGAAAGTTAGCCTATCAGTTTAAGAATTCAGGTAAAAAAGTATATTTAGGCGCTGCCGATACCTTTAGAGCTGCAGCTGTTGATCAGTTAACAATTTGGGCCGACAGAGTTGGCGTACCTATTGTAAAACAAAAAATGGGTTCCGATCCGGCTTCTGTGGCTTATGACGCTTTATCATCGGCAAAAGTGAATAATGCTGATATAGTAATAATTGATACCGCCGGGCGCTTGCACAATAAAGTAAATTTAATGAATGAGCTTGGTAAGATAAAGAAAGTAATGCAAAAAGTGATACCTGATGCACCGCATGAAATTTTACTTATACTTGATGGTTCGACAGGACAAAATGCGTTTGAGCAAGCTAAGCAGTTTACAAATGTTACAGATGTTACCGCCCTTGCATTAACAAAGCTGGATGGAACAGCTAAAGGCGGTGTTGCCATTGGTATTTCAGATCAATTTAAAATACCGGTGAAATACATTGGAATTGGGGAAGGTTTAGAAGATCTTCAAATATTCAATAAAAAAGAATTTGTTGACTCATTATTTTCGAAATAAAATAGAATATTTAAAATGTAAATAAGCCTGTTGGGTAAACCATCAGGTTTTATTATTTATTATGAAAACAAAAGGTATAAAGAAGGTAAACATAATAACACTAGGTTGTTCAAAAAACCTGGTTGATTCTGAGTCTTTAATGCGGCAGTTGGAGTCGAATGGGTTTAGAGTTACACACGATTCAAATAAACCATCCGATATAGTTCTAATTAATACCTGTGGGTTTATAAATGATGCTAAACAAGAATCAATAGAAACAATTTTACAATTTGAATTTTTAAGAAATACGAATAAGATTGAGAAACTTTTGGTTTTTGGATGTCTTTCGGAGAGATATAAGCAAGAGTTAGAAACGGAAATACCTGTTGTAGATAAATATTTTGGAGTTTATGATCTTAAAGAACTTATAGAATCAATAGGAGGACATTATAAAGAAGAGCTTGTTGGAGAAAGATTATTGACCACCCCAAAACATTATGCATATTTAAAAATTTCTGAAGGATGCGATAGAACATGTTCATTTTGTGCTATCCCGTTAATTAAAGGTAAACACCGATCCAGACCAATAGATGAATTAATAAGAGAGGCGGAATTTTTGATAAGTCAGGGAGTTAAAGAAATTATTCTTATTGCACAGGATTTATCATATTATGGTATAGATATTTACAAAGAATTCAAGCTTGCCGAATTAATTGATAAACTATCCGATATTAAGGGCTTAAAATGGCTTCGATTACATTATGCCTTTCCGGCAAAATTTCCTAAAGAAGTTATTTCAGTTATGAAATCAAAATCGAATATCTGCAAATACATGGATATTCCGGTTCAACATATTAGCGATAAAATTTTGAAGGATATGCGCCGTGGAATAACAAAAGAACAGACTTATGATTTGATTAATTATTTTAGAAAAGAGATTCCGGGAATGGCTTTACGAACAACCTTATTAGTTGGTCATCCCGGAGAGACAGATGAAGATTTTAACGAACTTCTTGAATTTATTCGATTTGCTCAATTTGACAGGCTGGGAGTGTTTACTTATTCAGAAGAAGAAAATACATATTCAGCTGAAAATTTTACAGACGATATTCCTTTCTTAATAAAACAATCCCGTATGGATGAAATTATGGAGGTGCAAAGAGAGATATCTAATGACTTAAATAATAAAAAGATAGGAGATTTATATAAAGTTATAATTGATAGGAAAGAGGGCGATTATTATATTGGAAGAACAGAGTTTGACTCACCTGACGTTGATAATGAGGTAATTGTAAAACCTGAAAATAAGAAATTACGTGTTGGTAGCTTTTATAATGTCAGAATAAAAAGCGCCGATGATTTTGATTTAATAGGCGAAATAGAGTAAACCAGTTTACAGTTAGCACTACGCAGGGAGCTACAGTGTACCCACAAATTTTGATGCGTACATAATGAATAGGAGAAGCAAAATGAAAATGATTGAAAAACAGTTAATGACTTGCAAATTATGGAATACACTTCAAAAATCTAAAATCTTTAATCCTTGTTCAATATTCATTATCAATATATTACAGAGGTATGTGCACACTTGTAGTACGCAGGAGGCAGGAAAAAGTGATTAGTAAACTGGTAAATATATTTATTCTTTTGGTTTATCTTTACCACCTGCCTTATCCGCAGACAAGCGGGCAGGTTTATTATTTTTTTTCACATTGATAACAATTTCTTCTTTCTCTTTATCGTAATCTACAAGAAGTATGTCACCTTGTTTTAAGGAAGATTTAAGAATTGCCTCTGCCATAGGATCTTCAAGATACTTTTGAATTGCTCTTTTTAATGGACGAGCACCAAAATCAGGATCAAAACCTTTATCTGCGACATAATCTTTAGCAGCGTTTGTTAATTTAATATCATATCCTAAATCATTAACCCTGCTAAATAATCCTTTAAGTTCAATATCGATAATTTGATAAATATGTTCTTTATTCAATGAGTTGAATATTATGATATCATCTAAACGATTGATAAATTCAGGAGCAAATGAACGTTTAAGTGCATTTTGAATTACACTCTTTGCATGATGACTAGACGAGTCTTGTTTTGCCCTGGTAGAAAAACCAACACCTGTACCGAAATCTTTCAATTGTCGGCTACCAATATTAGAAGTCATAATGACAATAGTGTTTCGGAAATCTACTCTACGTCCGAGACTATCAGTTAGTTGACCTTCATCCATAATCTGAAGCAATAAGTGAAATACATCAGGATGTGCTTTTTCAATCTCATCAAGTAAAATTACAGAATATGGTCTTCGACGTACTTTTTCGGTTAACTGTCCACCTTCTTCATAACCAATATATCCCGGAGGAGCACCAACCAGTCGCGACACAGAGAATTTTTCCATATACTCACTCATATCCATTCGGATAAGATTCTCAACATTATCAAATAAGTAAAGCGCAAGTATTTTTGCCAATTGAGTTTTCCCAACGCCTGTCGGACCTAAAAATATAAATGAACCAATTGGTTTGTTAGGATCTTTTAATCCTGCACGGTTTCGTTGAATAGATTTTACAATTTTTAATATGGCTTCATCCTGTCCAATCACGTTCTTTTTTAATTCTTCACCCATTTTCAATAAGCGAGTTCCTTCGGCTTGTGCTATACGTTGTACAGGAACGCCTGTCATCATTGCAACAACCTCGGCAACTTCTGTTTCCGAAACTGTTTCACGGTTTTTTACAAGATCTTTTTCCCAATTTTTCTTCTCCCTGTCAAGGGCCTCCATTAATTTCTTTTCATTATCCCGGAAATTAGCCGCTAATTCGAAATTTTGATTTTTTACTGCCGATATTTTTTCGGAACGAACAGTTTCAATCTGTTTTTCAAGTTCAATAACTTTGGCAGGAACACTAATGTTTGAAATATGAACTCTTGAACCTGATTCGTCAAGTGCATCAATGGCTTTATCAGGTAAATGACGATCACTGATATATCGCATTGTAAGTTTTACACAAGCTTCAATGGCATCATCAGTATAATTTACATTATGATGATCCTCATATCTGCTTTTAATATTGTTTAATATTTCTATAGTTTCCTCAGCATCAGTAGGATCAACCATGATTTTTTGAAAACGTCTTTCTAATGCACCATCTTTTTCAATATGTTGTCGATATTCATCTAGTGTTGTTGCTCCAATACACTGTATTTCTCCTCGAGCTAATGCCGGTTTAAGCATATTTGCAGCATCGAGTGATCCTGTAGCGCCTCCTGCACCAACAATGGTATGAATCTCATCAATAAACAATATAATATTGGTAGATTTACCAAGCTCGTTTAATATTGCTTTCATTCGTTCTTCGAACTGACCGCGATATTTAGTTCCTGCTACAACTGATGCTAAATCTAAGGTTATGACTCTTTTATCAAAAAGCACCCTCGATACTTTTCTTTGAGTTATTCGTAATGCTAAACCTTCTACAATAGCTGATTTACCAACACCCGGATCGCCAATTAATACTGGATTATTTTTCTTCCTGCGACTTAATATTTGTGCTAATCGTTCAATCTCCTTTTCACGTCCGACAATTGGGTCCAAAGCATCATCTTCAGCAGCTTTGGTTAAATCAATTCCAAAATTATCTAAGACAGGTGTATCTGATTTAGATTTTTGTCCCTGGTGCGCTGATCCGCCACTTCCCTTACTTGTTCCAAAAGGCATTTCATTTTCCTCGTCTTCAAATTCTGCTTTTGCTTCAGGCTTATGATTTTCCATTTCTGTTCTTATGTTTTGATAATCGATATGTTGTTCTTCAAGAATCTGAGTTACAACACTGTTCTCATCTTTAAGTATAGATAATAGTAAATGACCGGTATTAATCGTTGAATTATTAAACGATTTTGCTTCAAGGTAAACTAACTTTAATGCCCTTTCTGCTGTTTTAAATAAAGGGATATTATCTGTATCGGCAATTTTTAAGTTTTCTTCTGACCTTATTCTGAATTCAATTGATTTTTTAAGTTTGTTGAGATCTATATTCAAGCTTTCAAGAATTGTAATGGCCATACCTTCACCTTCTCTTAAAATACCCAAAAGTAAGTGTTCAGTACCAATATATGCATTACCAAGACGAACAGCTTCTTCCTTGCTGTAACTTAAAACATCTTTTATTCTTTGTGAAAATTTTGCGTCCATAAATGTTCTTAATAATTTTTAAAGGTGTTAAGCTTTTATAATAATCTACAAAATTAATATAAGCAGATTTAAAAATAAAGTAAATAAACCATTTCTTGAGATTTATATTGAAAACACAAGTTAAAATAATTTTAGAACAATAGCTATTCTTTCATAAACAAATTAATAATCAACTTGTTCAGCTAACAAAAAAAGAGTAAAAAACAGATGTTAATAAATAGGGTTGGTTATGAACAGTTTTATGTTGAAAAATCGTAAATATAACTTAAAATTATTCGTTTTAAAAAGGCTATTTTAGTACTTTTGTATGAATTTTGAAAATGATAAAAAAAATAACTAAATATCTTGATATATGCCAGAAGGAGAACGAATAGTTAAGATCAATATTGAAGAAGAAATGAAGTCGGCATACATTGATTATGCAATGTCGGTAATAGTTTCTAGGGCGCTACCTGATGTAAGAGATGGATTTAAGCCTGTACATAGAAGAGTTTTATTTGGAATGTCTGATTTAGGATTAGCATCAAACAAATCTTATAAAAAATCAGCAAGAATTGTAGGAGAGGTACTTGGTAAGTATCACCCACATGGTGATTCCTCGGTTTATGAAGCTATGGTTAGAATGGCCCAGCCGTGGTCGTTACGTTATCCTTTAGTTGACGGACAGGGAAATTTCGGATCTATTGATGGAGATAGCCCTGCAGCAATGCGTTATACCGAAGCTCGATTAAAAAAGATATCAGAAGAAGTTCTTCGTGATATTGATAAAAACACGGTAGATTTTCAACTTAATTTTGATGATTCGCTCCAGGAACCAACTGTTTTACCTACGCGTATTCCTAATTTATTAGTTAATGGCGCTTCTGGTATTGCAGTAGGTATGGCTACGAATATGCCACCACATAATTTATCTGAAGTGATTGATGCAATAATAGCATTTATTGATAACAACGAAATTGAAATTTTGGAATTAATGAATTATGTAAAAGCTCCTGATTTTCCTACAGGAGGAACTATATATGGCTATCAGGGAATTAAAGATGCATTTGAAACCGGAAGAGGCAGAATTGTTGTACGATCAAAGACAGAGATTGAGACAGAAGCAAACGGAAGAGAAAGAATTATTGTTACCGAAATTCCTTATATGGTAAATAAAGCAGAAATGATTCGTAAAACTGCTGAACTGGTAAATGATAAAAAAATAGAGGGTATTACTAATATTAGTGATGAATCAGACAGAACAGGAATGCGTATTGTTTATGAAATTCGTAAAGATAGTATTGCTAATGTTGTATTAAATAATCTTTTTAAATATACGCAGCTTCAATCATCATTTAGTGTTAATAACATAGCACTAGTTAAAGGAAGACCTAGGGTTTTAAACCTTAAACAGATGATAGAATATTTTGTGAACCACAGACATGAAGTTGTTGTTCGAAGAACACAGTATGAATTAGAGCAGGCTGAAAAGAAAGCACATATTCTTGAAGGTTTATTAATAGCACTTGATCATTTAGATGAAGTTATTGCATTAATTCGTGCTTCAAAAACTCCGGAAGAAGCAAAAAAAGGCTTAATGAGTAAATTTGATCTTTCAGAAATTCAGGCTAAAGCAATACTTGATATGAGGTTGCAGAAACTTACTGGTTTAGAGAGAGAAAAGATTAAAGATGAATATGCAGAACTTAAAAAATTAATTGAATATTTACATACAATTCTTGATGATGAGTCGTTAAGAATGACCATAATAAAAGATGAACTTATTGAGGTAAAGGAAACTTACGGTGATGAAAGAAGAACTGATATAGTACCTGACGATGGTGAGTTTAATGCTGAAGATTTCTACGCCGATGAAGATATGGTTGTTACTATTTCACATATGGGTTATATAAAACGTACACCTGTTACTGAATTCAGAACACAACACAGAGGAGGTGTCGGATCAAAAGGAAGCACAACGCGAGATGAAGATTTTCTCGAATATATGTTTATTGCATCTATGCATAACACGATGTTATTCTTTACAGAAAAAGGAAAGTGTTTTTGGCTAAAGGTTTATCAAATACCAGAAGGTACAAGAATATCAAAGGGTAGAGCATTTCAAAATCTTATAAATATTGAAGCAGAAGACAAAGTAAAAGCATTTATTAATGTTCAGAATCTTAATGATAAGGAATATATCGAGAATAATTATATCATGATGAGTACCAAAAAGGGAATTGTTAAGAAAACAGCCCTTGAAGCATATTCTCGTCCACGACAAAATGGTGTAAATGCAATTACCATTAAAGATGGTGATATGTTACTCGAAGCTAAATTAACAGATGGTACAAGCGATATTGTTCTTGCAACACGTGAAGGTAAAGCAATTCGCTTTAATGAGCAAAATGTAAGATCTATTGGAAGAACCGGAGCAGGAGTAAGGGGTATAAGGCTAAGTAAACCTGATGACGAAGTAGTTGGAATGATTTGGGTAGAAGAATCAGATAATGAAGTACTTGTTGTTTCAGAAAAAGGATATGGAAAGCGTTCCAGTATAGATGCTTACAGAATTACCAACAGAGGCGGAAAAGGAGTGAAGACCCTTAATATTACCGAGAAAACAGGGAAAGTGATAGCCATTAAAGGCGTAAATGATGAAATGGACTTGATGATCATTAACCGATCCGGTATAACTATCAGACTTGCAGTTT
>DAOWML010000226.1 GCA_030643125.1 Bacteroidales bacterium | reverse complement strand
TTTAAAGATTAGTTCGTCTTCATCTTGCTTAGTACCTACTTTATGGTAATATATTGCTCTAAATATAAAATTATTTATAGTATTTTTTTCTAACTTCTCATAGAAAAAACCATTATCCTTCCATTCTACATCCGTTAATCTTAGGTTTTTAAGTTGATCGTCAAGATGTTCTTCAGTTTTTAGCGAAATAATTTTAATTTCAGTCCTATCACTTCCATTCCTGCAATACTGGTATGCAAGGTATTCAGAGTTTCCAGACACAGAATAAGCTCTTAACATTATTCGATCCTTGGTAGAAATAAAATTAGGATCGACAAGTAACTTTAAATCATAATTAAGTTTGGTTTGATAAAATAAAGCAGGCACACCTGTGCTATTGTAATATCCATAGGTGAAATAAAAATTTCCTTTTTTAATAGGATTTTCGTATTCTGTATAAGCAAATTTGTCAATCGTATTATATGTAGCATATTTGACTGATGCACGATTAAGATGCTTTCGTGTTAATTTATTTTGATCTTCTATCCAAATATTGACATCTAGGCTATCAAGATTTTCTAACCTTCGAAATTGATCCTCAAATATATAATTAATATAAAAAGTGTCAATATGAGAAGTCATTTTAGTTGCCGGATAATCAAGATTTTGACTATATACAAAATTAGAAGTCAAAAATAAAAGTACAATCAGCTTTTTCATAAATAAATATTTAATGGAATTATAATGTTATAAAAATAAACAAGATTCTTATTTCACAAATAAGAATCTTGTTTAATTATTAGGTTTTTAGTTTGTAATTTGATGTTATTTATTATTTTAGCTTGTTTTCTTATAAACAATGGCCACAATTGTTTTATCATCACCACCCATATTTACAGTCATTCCGTACGGGCGATCCGAAGGAATCTCAATTTGAGCTTCACCGGCTTTTCCTGTTAGCTGCTCCCATATTGTTACAGCCTGATGAACACCAGTGGCACCTGTTGGGTGTCCCCAGCCAATTAATCCGCCTGTTGTATTCATAGGGAATTTACCTTTTCGTGATGTGTTACCATTAATAACAAAATCTGTACCTTCTCCTGGCTTTGCCAGGCCTAATGCTTCAACCATTAATATTCCGGCTACTGTAAAACAATCATGTACTTCAATAGTTGCTACATCATTTATAGTAATACCGGCATTTTCTAAAGCTTCTTGTGCTGCTACTTGAGTAGTACTTAGTTTGGTAGAATCTTCAGGTTGTTTGGTAAGATTATCTACTTTTAACGAAAAACCAACAACTTCTACTGCTTCAGATTTTGGTACTCCAACCTTTTTAAGGCCTTCTTCAGAAAGAATTGCTATAGCTGATGCACCATCAGAAACTTTAGAGCAATCAAATACATTCAAATGGTCTGTAAAAGATCTGGGATTTGGTTCTGTTAATCCAACTTTTTCCAAATCAGCTGTTTTATTATCATATTCCTGTGCAGTAGGGCATAGACGCGCATTTTCGATAGCATTTTTATACCATATAGCAAAGGCTTTTCGTGCTTTATCACGACCGTATTTTTCGTAATATGCCCCGGCACGATCACTGAACTGACCGGGGAAAAAGTATGCGTGTCCGTCTTTTCTGTCTTGAAACCAACCTGCCCCGGCAAGAACATCGGCTCCATAAATAGCTTTAACAGAATTCTGAATTTCAACACCTAAACTTAAAACAACATCGGCTGATTCTGATAATATCGATTTTATTCCTGAGATTAGGGATAATCCTCCGGATGCACAAGCACCTTCAACCCTTAGTGATGGTTTATATCGGAGCCCCTCGTCAATCATTGGCATAAATGCTCCAAGATGAGCTTGTTTTACAAAACGGCTTGCTATAAAGTTACCAACAACACCTTCATCAACATTTTTTGCCCCATTAATCATCTTTAAGGTTGCTTGTCCGGCTTCTTTTATATAATGCTCGATTCCCGGCCTTGGCTTTTTAGGATGAAATTCTTTTCTTCCTGTACCTAATGAAATCGTATTATATCCTGCGGTCATATATATTTTTCTTCTCATCGTAGTAGTTTTTTGATTTTTATAAAATATTAACTGAAATAATTATTGATCGGGCCATAGGCATGGAAAAAACCTGTTAGCATAACAGTGTTTACATGATCTTCTTTATCAGTAACTTTATCAGAAACTAATTTTAATCCAATATTTTTGGAGTTAATCACATAATCTCTTGTAAGTTTTGATCCCAATGTATCCATGCCTTTTAACTCATTAAAATACTCAGTCAGAACTTTGTCTTTACCTTTATTTCCGATAACTGATTTCCATGGTTGATGCGATGTTGGCAAGGAACCCAACATTTTATCTGCTTTATCTTTGAAATCATCTATTTTAACGTAATCTTTCTTTTTAGGATCGTAAACAGCAACCACTCTTCCTTTCTCGTATAATAAAATTCCAGCTTTTTGTGATCCATCTGAATTTTGCCCGCCTTTAACATTTAAATCATTAAGCTTATCAATAAGGTCACTTTGTAAATCGTTTTCATTTAATCTTGGTTTCATTACAAACATAATTTTCTGACAAACATCAAGTCCAACATAATCCATAAGCTGGAAAATCCCCATAGGCCTGATCATAAAATCCTGACTAACTTTATTCACGGCATAAACAGCTTCGGTAAACGACATTTCATTCATTAAACTTTCTGCCTGTTTAATACCAAATAAAATATCGCGCATAAAATGCCCGTTCCCAATAAAACCAGCTTTGTCGTTTGAAGGAACTATTGTTTTTCTCAGTTTCTTTGCATATTCATGAGCGAAATCAATAAGTTCTTTATTTGTATTATCTGTAACAATAAGTTCAACAAGTCTTTGCACAGCAGGAGGATTGTAAAAGTGAAATCCCAGAATTTTACCGTTTATATTTGCATCAGTATCCAGTTCGTTAATCGGAACAGAAGAAGTATTTGTAAAGAACCACGGATCGTTATTATTGTTTGCAAGAATTTGCTTTATTAGTTTAACTTTCAGATCAGAATTTTCGATTATGGCTTCAAAAATTAAACCTGAATCATAAGCAGATTCAATACTTGTACTTGTATGTACAATTTTTAAAACATCATCAATATACTGATCAATAATTTCACCGTTTTCTATTAAGTTTTTATTGTTTTTATAAACAGATCGCAGAAGTCCAACCTTTTTCTCGGCTATTTTTCTTACTTGTGTTTTTAAAAATCCGTAAAGACCGGTTAGTGCTGCCGGCGATACATCAATTGCATTTAATGCAAAATTCTTCGACCGGTTTTCAGGTTTAAGTTGTAGATCGGCCATTTCGACTGCAGTAAGCAATAAAATACCTGATCCCATTTTACCTGCTGCACCAAGTACCGTTACATTTTGTAGTTTTTTTTCGTAATTCATAAAAATTATTTTTTGAGATTATTATTTCCAATTTGGTTTTCTTTTTTCGAGAAATGCTTTCATGCCTTCAGATCCGTCACTTTCGAAAAGTTTTGAGAATTCAGTGCTTTCAAGATCATAAGCTTTCTTAAGATCAGTCTGATAACCATTGCGAACCACCTTTTTTAATGTCTTTACTGCATTAGGTCCATGTTGAGTAATTTTTTTGGCAATTTTCAAAGCTTCGTTCATCAGTTCACTTGCTTCAGTTACTTTTTGAACAATTCCCACTCTTAATGCTTCTTCGGCATCAATCATTTGTCCTGTTAACTGAAGAAACAAAGTGTTTCCTAATCCTGATAATCTTGATAGTCTTTGTGTACCGCCATAACCGGGAATTAATCCTAAGCTGACTTCCGGCAATCCGAACTTACCATAATTGTTAGATATTCTAAAATCGCAGGCTAAAGCAAGCTCGCAACCACCACCTAAAGCATAACCATTAACTGCAGCTATTACAGGAATATCAAGATTTTCAAGTCTTAAATATGTATTTTGACCGGTTTTTGAAAACTGAAATGCTTCTTCTTTAGTCATGTCTTGCATTTCAGCAATATCTGCTCCTGCAACAAATGCTTTTCCATCGCCTGTAATTATGAGAATTTTCACCTCTGAATTTTTATTAATAGAATCCAGATAATCGTTTAATTCTTTAAAAAGGATGTTATTTAATGCATTCAAAGATTCAGGCCTTGAAATTGTAAGAATAGCAATTTCGCCTTCCAGTTTTGTGTTAATAGTTGAATAGCTCATAAATTATTTAATTTAATAAGTATTGTATTGATTAAATGAGAGTTAAAGGAAATGATTATTAAGTTATTTACTTTCATATTTTAACATAAGTATATGTGTATAATAAAGCATACAAGATAAATAAATGTTTTTGATTATTAATGAAATTGTAAGGACAAATTCCATATTTTAGGAATATGCAATTGTTACTTAGGTAAATACAGCAGATAAAATAATTATTCTGAAAATCGATTTTTAAATTTATAAATATATAAATTGCAAGAAAATACAAAAAATATTAAAATTGACAATTTTGCAAATGAGTAGATTATTTTTTTATGCAAAATAAAAAACATAGAAAATGAAAATAACAAAACCATTTAAAGGA
>DAOWML010000120.1 GCA_030643125.1 Bacteroidales bacterium | reverse complement strand
TCTTTTAAAGAGGCAATCTCATGTGTAATATCTTCTGAATGTTCTATATTTTCGGGATTAAAGAAAACCTGATCCAGTCCAAATGTTTTAGCACCAAGAATATCAACATTAAGATCATCTCCAATCATAATACTTTCTTTTTTACTGGCATTTACATTATTTAACGCGTGCTGAAAAATTGTTGGATCTGGTTTTTGTGCACCTGCATCCTCTGACGTAAATATCTTTAAAAAATATTTATCTAAATCGCTATTTTTTAGCTTGGTAAATTGAACTTCGTTAAAACCATTTGTAATTATATAGAGCTTGTATTTTGTGTGTAAGTATTCCAATGTCTCGTGCGCATAAGGGAATAATTGTTTTTTGGTAGGGCTAATGCTTATATAGTCGTGAGCAATTTTTTTGGCCAGTTCTTCATCATTAACTCCAAATTCCTCTAGTGTTAACGAAAACCTTTTGTAACTTAAAATCGATTTTTTAATTTTTTTTTCACGATAATCATTCCATAAAATATCATTGTGTTTTACATAGCTATTGTAAAAATTATCAAAAGTTTTAAAGATTTTTTCTAAATCATACTTTTCAAAAATATCTTGAAAAGTATCACGCGCATTTTTATCAAAATCCCAAATAGTTCTATCAAGATCAAAATATATATGTTTGTATTTATTCATTGAAGACAATATTATTTAATAAGTTTAAAAAAGTGATTTTTGCATTGGCAAAGTTAAAATATTTGGTCAGATGAATAAAAATATAAGTATGTTTTAAATTATCGGATTTTAATTTGTTATTGTTAAATTGTAACAGTTTAATGGAAAGAATAGATTATGAAGAATATTTTTATTTTATTATTGGGTATTTGCATTATAGGATCGTGCAATACGGCGCCAAAAAGTATTGACATAGATGACGAAATAGATATACTGAATACTTTTATAGATAACTGGCATCATGCAGCGGCTATAGCAGATGAGAATGTTTTTTTTGGAAGCCTTGACTCAAATGCCGTATATTTAGGAACTGATCCTCAAGAGCGTTGGCTTAAACATGAATTTATGGAATGGGGGATAAAGTATTTTGAACGTGATACGGCGTGGGCATTTACACCATACAACCGGATTTGGGAATTTTCTGAAGATTTGCAGTACGCATGGTTTGATGAGCTTTTAGAAACACACATGGGAATATGCAGGGGCTCAGGAGTTGTAAAGAGATATAAAGATGAATGGAAGGTTAAGCATTACAATCTTGCATTGACTTTACCCAACGAGCTTATGAATGATTATCGAATATTGATAAAGCAGGATAATAATTAAACTCAAAAGTTTAATGCATTTGTATTATAATTAATTTCTGTCTTTATATTTAGAGATTAAATTCATAATTTTAGTAACTATTTTAAGACTTGGAATAACACAAGTTTAATTAAAAACACAAAATCTTTGAAACGATGAAAAGATTAATAGCAGTAGTCTTCACTATAGTAGTATTTCTTGTCTTTGTTTCTTGTAATAGAACAAGTCAGGATAGTGAATATGTTAAAAAAGTAGCATTAAATCAGGAAACTATAGCCGTTGGTATTTATAAAGCAACGGGCTTTGAGTATCCCAATATTAAATATATTGCCGAAGCATTAAAGATTAATGGAGGTATTGTATATGTTACTCTTACGGATGCAGATGTTTTAAAAACAAAACTCGAAAATATTGATGTGATCCTTTTCCCGGGAATGCTTAATGGTCAGAAAATAGAAAAGTTGGATGACGAAATAGCTGACATTTTCAAAAATTTCATATCAAAAAATGGGAAGGGAGCTATTGGAATATGCAATGGTAGTGGAATACTTACAAACTCACAAGATTGTCAATCGCTTGGTTTAGTTAATATTGAATTAAAAGAAAACTCACTTACTAATTTTAACGCAGGTTTAATTAAGTTTAAATTATCAGAACAAGGTATTAAATTGTTTCCAGAACTTGAAAATTTTGATAATCTCATAATAGATTTTAATCAAGGCCCGGAAATAAAAATTTTAGATACCATAAGCGATATTAATGTTCTTGGCGAAATTGCTGATACTGAAGTGAGTTTTCCGATGTTTATTACTTCAAAACATGGCAAAGGGAAAATAATAATAACAAATGCAAATCCGGAATCAACACCCGGTATGCGTTGGATAATACCCAGAATGGTTCGTTGGTCAATCAATAAAAAATTTATTTCATATAACAATAATGTTTTTCGTCCTGATTTACTGGTAAATGAGGTTAATCTGGATAATGAATTAAATGGTAAAATTAAAAATCTAATATTGCAGTTAGACGAAGGTAAAAAAGATGAAATTATTTCTGCAATGGATGAATTACAAGAAATTTACCCCTGGATTGCTGCTGAGAAAGTAAGATCTTTATTAATTGAAAAAAATGATGATATAAAACTTCGGGCGGCAAAATATCTTGTGGACATAGAATATACAATAGTTATAGATGATCTGAAAAAACTAATAAAAAGTGAGAGACGCAAGAAAGTAAAAGAACAACTTGTGGCCTTTTTGAATGATCTTGAAAATATGCTGGAACAAAACTGAGATTTAAAAACATGATAGAAGCATTATTAATAACATTGATTATCCTTGCAATTATTAATATTATAATTGGATTTAAAAAGAAAGTCTCACTTGATATAAAGCCACAGTTAAAAGAAGTCGAGACATCTATTCTGAAATTTGATACTACTTTAGAACGAACAGAAAAGTCGATAAAAGATGAGTTTCAAAGAAACAGAAAAGAGACAAATGAGATTTCAAAAATAAATAGGGAAGAACTCTCAAATTCGTTGAAATCATTTGAAATAAAATTTTCTGAAAACATTAAAGAATTAAATGAACTACTCAGACAAAAGTTTGGTGATTTCAGCAAACAACAAATTGACGTTAATAAACAAGCAACTGATAATATAAAAGAGGTAGAAAAAACAATTGAAAAACAGTTAAAATCAATAAGAGAAGATAATAATCAGCAACTTAATGAAATGAGGAAAACGGTTGATGAGAAACTTCAAACGACTTTAGAAAAACGATTAGGCGAATCATTTAAACAAGTGAGTGACAGATTAGAACAAGTTCATAAAGGTTTAGGTGAAATGCAAAATATTGCAACCGGTGTAGGTGATTTGAAAAAAGTTTTGTCTAATGTAAAAACAAGAGGCATACTCGGAGAGTATCAACTTGAAAACATATTAGAACAAATATTAACACCGGATCAGTATGCCAAAAATGTAGCAACAAAAAAGGGAAGTCAGGCAAATGTAGAGTTTGCAATCAAACTTCCTGGTAAAGAATCTGGCAAAGAAGTTTGGATGCCTATTGATTCAAAATTCCCTATTGAAGATTACCATGTTTTGCTTGATGCATTTGAAAAAGGAGATAAAAATGAAATAGAAAATGCTCAAAAAGTATTAATAAAAAAAATAGAGAGTTTCGCGAAAAATATTAGTGAAAAATATATTGATCCTCCTCATACAACGGATTTTGGTATAATGTTTTTACCGGTCGAAAGTTTATATGCTGAAGTATTAAGACATCCGGATTTATTTGAAATACTTCAAAGAAAGTATAAAATAACAGTTACCGGACCAACAACTTTGTCTGCATTATTAAGTAGTTTACAAATGGGTTTCAGAACACTTGCCGTTCAAAAAAGGAGTAGTGAAGTTTGGGACATATTAAAAGCAGTAAAATTCGAATTTAAAGAGTTCTCGGGAGTTTTAGCAAAAGTTCATAAACAAATAGATACAGCTTCAGGAACACTTGAAACATTGCGAACTACAAGAACAAATGTTTTGGAACGGAAACTAAAGGATGTTGAAACTTTTACTCCAATTGAATCAAAAGAAATATTAGAATTGCCAGATAATAATATAGTTGAAGAATCAATGGATGAATAATAATGTGCTGCTGCAATAATGTAAAAAATAAGTTGTTAGGTGCACAAACAAAAAAAGAACTACCAAAAGATATTCTTGAATAACAGACGGGTTAACCCGTCTGTTAACAAAAAACTTTACCTTTTTGGACTGTGCTCATAAATAATTATTCTTGTTTTGATTTCTCGTAAAAAAGTCATAACCTCGCCAATTAAATTAATACTGTTGTGAATCGATATATTCTATTTATTATTATAATCTTAGTTTCTGGTATTTATTTGCAAGGGACGCAATTAACTGAAAATTCATTGCAGGAAAATGTAATCATAAACGATAGCAGTTATACAGTATGGAAAGAGAGCTTAACTGATTCTTGTGGAATGCCTTCTCCCGCGATTAACCTTGCATTAAATGGTTATTTCGCATTAAAAAGCAAAAAGCTTTTACAAAATGACTCACTACTTACAATTATTGATTTTAGTAGTCCATCGACCGAAAAAAGATTTTTTATTTTGGATTTGAAAAATCAGAAAATAGTTAAAAATACTTTGGTTGCTCATGGTAAGAATTCTGGAGTAAACATTGCTGAATCATTTTCTAATAAACAACATTCAAGAAAAAGCAGCCTGGGATTATATATTACCAGCGAAACATATTTTGGGAAACATGGTTATTCTTTAAGGTTGGATGGAATGAGTAATGAACTGAATGATCAGGCCCGCAAAAGAGCAATAGTTATTCATGGAGCAAGTTATGTAAGCGAGAGTTTTATTGAAAATAATGATAGAATCGGGCGAAGTTTTGGTTGTCCGGCACTCCCAAATAATGAAGCGGAGGAAATAATTAATTTAATAAAAAATGGCTCTTGTTTGTTTATTTACCATCCTTCTTTAATACCTATATCTCAATCTGATTTGGAAAAATTGCCTTAATCTCTTCTTTGTCCAGATCATATACATCATTGTAAAATATCATATCAGAATTTTCTGTGCCTGAACATGTGATATACTGAATATGTATTTCAACTTTTTCTGATAAATCTATTACATGACGTTCTTTTTCTGATATGAGTTTTTCAATACTTTGTTCGTTTTGAGAATAATAATTGTCAGTTAAGTACTGAGCTAGTTTATCAGGATTTTCAAGACGAATACATCCATGCGAGAAAGTGCGATTTTCTCTTTTGAAAAGTGTTTTTGAGGGTGTATCGTGTAAGTACACACTATGATTATTAGGAAAAATAAATTTCACTTGTCCCAGGGCATTATATCTGCTGTTTATTTGCCTTACCCAATATTTATTACCCAGAGGATCTTCTGTATTCCAATCTATGGTTGATACATCTACTTTTTCTTCGTA
This sequence comes from Bacteroidales bacterium, assembly GCA_030643125.1. GTDB lineage: Bacteria > Bacteroidota > Bacteroidia > Bacteroidales > UBA12077 > UBA12077. The sequence goes on along the minus strand of DAOWML010000120.1, from coordinate 1,804 downwards.
ATTATTTATTATAAAAAACCCATTTCTTTTCAGATAAGTTGAATCCTTTCTTATTTTATGAATCATTTCATTTGTTATAATACTACGAGGAACAGTCCAGTATGGATTTGCTATAACTTTCTCAATATTACTTGAAAATATTGGGGTCGGTGTTCCTTGTTTCCCAACGATAACATTAAAAGCTTCTTTTTCTTCATTAGATTCTATAACGTGTAATTTAAACTCCGGAATATTAACAAAAAGATAGTTTTTACCGGAATGCTTGAGGTTTCGAAGTCTGTTCAAATTTAAACATGTTTGGAAATACCTGTACTCTAATAACGAAACCAGTATTTTATGTGTTGGCACATTTAGAATAGAATCTTTAGGTAATTGGTATTGTTCCTCTAATTTATAAAGAACATCTGATTTAACATTTGTTGAATCGAACACAGGAGATTTAGTTATCCCTGCATAATACAAACTTTTCGCAAGCAATTTATCATCAATAAATGCAGGAGTGGTATATTTAACCGAATAATGAAGATCGATAAAATAAGGTAATGAATTTAATAAATTACGGTGGTGAACAATATTTGGCTGAACAGATAATATTACATTTTTAAGATTGGGTTGATTAATCGCTTTGTTTAAAATTTCAGGTAAAGTTTCGATATAAGTCAGGTAATCCGATGAGGTGTCTTTTTCAGTTATACCGTGCTTTAAATATATCATAAATTTTAAAGCCGAGTATGTTGTTGATAATTCAAGATCAATTCTTTGTTTTAATAAATCTTTATTGTATTCGTTATTTTCTGATTTGTTTTTTAAACGATGAATTTTTTCGGTATTAAAATAATCAAACGGAAAACCATAATAATTTGAACTATCAAGCAAATTTATAATTGCTGAAAACTGATTATTTGTTGCAAAATTTTGTATCCATGCAGGTTTGTATTCCCTGTTTTCATAAAACTTTACTAAAAGTTCGTTTAACTGATTATTAATATCAGAGGAAGTGTCTGTTTTATTAATATCGATTATAGATTTAATTTGGCTCTCTATTAAATTTTGAGATTGATATGAATTGATATCAACGAGTTTATTATTTATTCGTAAGGTTGGGGTTTGATAACTGCTTGACAATATAAAAAATGAAATTAATGAAATATACCCGACAACAGTTGCAAAGAATTTCTTGCTCTTATTAGGTGAAGGATAATCTAACTCTAATAATTTTTCGTCTGTTTTCATTTTTGTAATGTTTTATTTTTATATACGCATGTTTTATGCAAAAAATATTTTTTTTAGACGAACAACTAACATGTTTTGATAAACAATATAAAATCGTATATAAGAATCCAAAATTTCTGCAAAGTGCTGACAAAAAGCAGTTTAGCGAAAGGTGATATAAGTCACCATACAACAAAAAAGGAGGCATGGTTTATTATACTTGAGATTAAATTTTTTAATTCATTTGATGCACAAACTTTCTATTAACTTTTTTATATTTGAATGAATCGTTTTAAGCGTGTATTATGATTAAAAACTTTTTTCTCTTAAGTCTTTCTATTTTAATAATCCTTTTTTTTAGTCAGTGTTCACTTTCATATAAAGCCGGAAAGAATCCCGACAATGTAGTTCATGGTTATGTTGCCCCGGGATTCGAGGAGGTTAAAGAAGAATTTATAAGAAATTTTATTGAGAGAAAAGAAAACGGGTCGGCAATTTCAATTTATTATAAAGGCGAAAAAGTTGTGGATCTTTGGGGTGGTTACAGAAATGCATTAACAAAATCAAAATGGGAAGAAGACACAAAAGTGAT
>DAOWML010000194.1 GCA_030643125.1 Bacteroidales bacterium | reverse complement strand
TGTATTTTTTCATCATCACGAAAAGTGATGTAATTATTGTTGCTGCTTCTTGAACCATCAATCTTTATTACTATTCCCTGATTACTCCCTTCAACTCGAAGTGGATAAGAATCATCTAATTCTTTATCCCCATTGACATCAGCATTTATAGTAACTTGTCCATTTAAGTTGCTTGCTGCGTTGACGGTGAGATTATTTTGTAAAGTAGTATTTTCATCAACAGTTAAAGTTCCTGAAAGAAAGGTTGGGCTTCCGTCAGTAACATTCAATCTGCTTTTCAGGTTGGTAACACCATCTACTATTAGAGTTCCTGTGGCCGTAATATTTTTATGATAAGCATAAGGAACGAATGTAAGTTGTTCATAACTAAAGTCAGTGTAAAAAACATCTGAGACACTAAGGCTTATATCAATCTTAAGATCTTTTGATGCACCATTCCAATCTATCTCCTTAAATGTGTTTGGGCTGGTAGCAGTTGGTATTCCCCATCCAATTATTAGATTGATCATGCCGTATGCATCTGTAGAGCTTGTATGTTCTTCCTGATACTCAATAGTGCCAGCAGCATCAAGTATTGTAAAACGAACCATAATAAACTGGTTGGGAAGTATATTGTCAGTAATATCAACCCCTGGTACTTCCTGTGGGTTTTCATCTATGATCACTGCTTGATAGCTTATTCCTTGAGTTTGTCCAAATAGTTGTAATATCAAAAAGAATAATAAGTTGAAGAAGATTAACTTTTTCATTTGTTATAAAATTTAAATTCGATAAAGTAAAATAATAAATCCATTACCTGAAATCTTGAAGATTGACAGAGAAACCAATGTTAATAGTATGATTTATAAATCTTAATTGTTCCTTGTTGTTGTAATTTCCAATAAGAAAACTTTTGCTATACATATATTGCAAAAACACAATATAGGTAGGCGAAATATAGTAGTTCAGGCCAATACTTCCTTTTATAAAATATATTGGCTTATCAAATTCTTCTTTATCAGATAATTCAAAAACCTGATTGTTTAATATTTGAACTCCGTTTACCAGGAAATCGGATGCAATTATTCCCTTGATGTAAAAAGAGAATCCATCCTGTACATTATGATTAACGCGGTCGGGTTTAAAAAACTCATAATCAATTCCTAAGTCTGCACCAATATATTCTACATTCCATTCATAATAATTCCCTAATGTAGGATCACTTCCTTTTATGTCATAAGTATTATAAGTTCCTTCAAGCGAAATATGCCATGCGGTTTTATATATTGGCATTCGAACTCCTAGTCCAAGATTGTTTTGGATAGGGCCTGATAAGTTGTCAAGTGTGTAACCTGCTGAATTTTGATAATCAAACGAAGTAATAACCTTGCCTATTTCCAGATATATTATTTGACTATTTGCCGTTAAAATATATAGTGTAAATAGTACAATTCCAAAAATCTTTTTCATCATAAGAAATTGTTAAATAATTATTTTCATTTTATTATTGATTTAATTTACATGTACTTGTTAACAGAGCTACCAATGGAGGATTCTATCTATTATTTTTTAATCAATTTTGAGATAAAATATTTATTACTTGTATAGATTTTTATAATATAAAAACCAGGAATTAAAAAGCCCATATTTAAATTTATCTCTTGTGTGGCACTATATTTATTTGAATATCTTTTAATATTATTCAAATCATAGAGAGCAAGGTCTAAGTAATCCGTTATTTCTTCGGCAAATGAAATAGTGATATTATCTGAGAATGGATTTGGAAAAACAATAGCTTCTAACGTATTTGAATTAATATTTTGAGAATTATTGTTCTTTATATTTAACCTTTTTGATGGTTGAATAAATCCTTGCCTTAAGGAATAATTTTCAATTTGAGATAATCCTGTAACGCTCGATTGTCCAACGCTTTGCTGTATTAAAAATTGCTGATTGTTGCAAGTAATTGTTCTGGAAGAGCCGGCTATTCCTAAGGTAGATCTCGATTTTATGAAAGTTTGAGCAATGACTTTTTGAGAAGAAAAGTGTACAAATAAAAAAATGAAAAATAATATGATTCCTCTATTAAAATTGCTCATTTGTTTTTAAAAATAAAGAATTTAAAATGTTTCAAATAGATCTATAAGATTTAAAAAAGGCAATTCTGTGTTTGGTAATCTAATGTAAACAAAGATATGGCTATTTTTTTATTAATCAAACAGATGTCTTACTTTATAAAAGGATTAAAAGAAAAACCCTGCTTCAAATAATTTGAGGCAGGGCATTATATATGGATTGAATAATTATTCTCAAAAAAGCTTTTTACGATCTCATTGTTTCTTCTACTTCTTCAATACTTATAGGAATTCGTTTTCCAATCATTTGATGACCCGTTTCAGTAACTAAAATATCATCTTCTAATCTTATTCCACCAAAATCGATATATTCATTAATAACTTTATCGAAATTAATAAAACTTGCATTTATTTTTTCCGCTTTCCATTTTTTAACTAAATCAGGAATAAAGTAAATTCCCGGTTCGGTTGTAAGTACAAAACCTTCTTGTAATTTACGGCCTAATCTTAAACCACGTAATCCAAATTGACTGGCGCGTTTAAATTCATTATCGTAGCCTACGTAATCTTCACCTAAATTTTCCATATCATGAACATCTAGTCCCATCATGTGACCTAATCCATGAGGCATAAACATTGCATGTGCTCCTTCACGAACGGCATCTTCAGGATTACCTTTCATTATTCCTAATTTTGTTAATCCTTCAGTAATAATTCTTACCGATTCTAAATGAACATCGCGATAAGGAATATCGGGTTTAATTAAAGATATAGCGTGGTTATTTGCAGCCAAAACAATATTGTAAATATCTTTTTGTTTTTGTGAGAATTTACCACCAACCGGAACAGTACGAGTGTTGTCACTTGCATAATGCATGCTTGTTTCTGCTCCTGTATCGGTAAGCATCAACTTGCCTTCCTGTAACATATTGCCATGATAATGATTGTGTAAAGTTTCACCATTTTGAGATAAAATAATAGGGAACGATAACATACCTCCATGTGCTAAAGCAATTCCTTCAATAGTACCAGCAATTTCTTGCTCGTAAATGCCCGGTTTGGCCATTTTCATAGCTGTGGTATGCATTTTATATCCTATTGCAGATGCTTTAATCAGCTCTTCTATTTCGTACTTATCTTTAATTGAGCGTAAATCAACTACCGCTTTTATTAACTCTACAGAAACGTAATCTTCAACTTCCGACTGGTGAACTTCTAATAAATTGCTGAATTGAATAATAGAATCACCGCGGTAAAAAGGTAAAACATGAATATTCCTGTCTTGATTTTTTGCATTTCTTAAATAGTTCTTAAGCTGATCAAGAGGTTCTGTGTTTTCAATACCTATTCCGGCAGCCAATTCTTTAATTTTTGGTTGAGGCCCCATCCAAATGATATCATCAATACTAAAATTATCTCCAAATAAATATTCTTTCCCGGAATCAAGATCAATTATACCAGCCAGATTAGGTAAGTCCAGCCCAAAGAAATAAAGAAAGGAGCTGTCCTGACGAAAATGATAGGCATTATCGGTATAGTTAAATGCAGATTCATTATTTCCTAATAAAAGGACTAATCCACCTTTTAATTTATTTTTTAACCGGTTTCTGCGTTCTATATAAATTTCTTTTTTAAACATGATTGGTTGATTTGCCTGATAATTAATACTTTAATTTTAAACTAAATTACGTTACAAAATTGAGAAAAACAAAGGACTGAAATTTTTAATTAATAAAAAATTTATTATGCAAAAGATTGAATAAATTTTTTATAAAAAGATTATATGCCAATAAAAAGTTATTAAATATTGTCTTAACATAGATGATATAATTGTTTCAGGAGTTTTTAACAATAACAGATTATGAATCAGGCAAAATTATTAAAAAAATTAAATGCGAATACGTTTGGTTTTTTCATATAAATTTATATATTCGCACTTTATCAACATCTTGTTAACAATTCTGATTTTCTAAAAAGATTATTATGCCTTACAGAAGATTACCTAACACCGATAGTTCAAGATTAAAAGCATTAAAAAGTGCACTGCAAAAAGGGAAAGAATTAACCCCAATGGATTTAGCGTTTAAACAAAGTACTTTTCAAAGGATGAGATCGTTTCTTCCGAAATGGGAAAAGGTAATTACAGAACATAAAAGCACGTACGATATACAAATAAAAAATAACAAAGAATATCTTAAAAAAATTAAGAAGGCAAAATTATATATCTCTCATTTCATTCAGGTGGTTAACATGGCTATTATTAGAGGAGAGTTACAAAAAACTACAAGGCCTTTTTATGGAATTGAGGAAGATAATAGTAAGCTGCCTTTGTTAAATTCAGAGTCGGATGTAATAGATTGGGGCAGAATACTTATTGATGGGGCGATAAAAAGAAGAATGAAAGGATATTCGCCGATTACAAATCCTACTATTGCTGTTGTCAGAGTGCATTATGATAATTTTATGGAAGCATACAAATTTCAAAAGATGCTTCAGAAAAATCATAACAGGGCTTTAAATAATTTGGCCGATTTGCGAGACGAAGCCGATGATATAATTTTAAACGTATGGAATGAAGTTGAAGAATCTTACAGCGAATTGCCCGAAGATTTAAAAAGAGAAAAAGCACAAAAATACGGTTTGGTTTACGTTTATCGTAAAAATGAAATTGGACCAATTAGCTTATTCAGAGACAACGAAGCCAGAATTTTTAATTTTTAGATAAGCTTTTGTTTTCTTTATAAAATAAGTAAAGCAGAGGAGCTACAATAGCTATCCCAAGTACCAGAAAGATAAATGAACCCTGGTTAGCACCAAAATTTTCAATATCCTCCTGTTTTCGCCAAATGGGTCACCCAAACCTAAAATTCGATATTAAATGCTGAAAGCAACTCTTTTTGTTCTCTTGTGTTAGCCATAACTATTTCAACTGTTTTATTTGAAATGGGT
>DAOWML010000004.1 GCA_030643125.1 Bacteroidales bacterium | reverse complement strand
AGTTCTTTACCTTCAATATATTCCAGTAAAGCTCCTCCGGCTGTTGAAATATAACTTATTTTATAAGCTAAACTAAATTTATTTACAGCAGCAATGGAATCGCCACCTCCGATTAAAGAAAATGCTCCTTTATCGGTAGCACGAGCCACAGCCATGGCAATTTTTAAAGTTCCCATTGAGTAATTCGACATTTCAAAAACTCCTATTGGTCCGTTCCAAAGTATTGTAGATGAGTTTTCAATTACTTCGGTAAATTCATTTGCAGATTTTATTCCGATATCTAATCCCATCCATCCATCTTTAATCTGGTCAATGTGGCAATGCTCAATATTTGCATCATTTTTAAAATCATCAGCAATAATACAGTCGGTCGGAAGATAAAGTCCAACTCCGTTTTCTTTTGCTTTTGCTATAATTTCTTTGGCAACATCAAGGTAATCATCTTCAACCAGCGAATTTCCTATTTTACCACCCATAGCTTTAGCAAAAGTAAAAGCAATTCCACCGGCAATAATTAAATTGTCAACTTTTTCCAATAAAGCAAGTATGATATGAATTTTAGTTGACACTTTAGATCCTCCCAGAATTGCAGTAAATGGTCTTTTTGCTTGTTTTATTACTTTATCGATATTATTAATTTCATTTTCCACCAGGTAGCCAAACATTTTATCTTCAGGAAAAAACTTGGCTAAAGTGTATGTTGAAGCATGTGCCCTGTGTGCTGTTCCAAAAGCATTAAAAACATAGGTGTCTCCAAGTTCTGCTAATTGTTTAGCGAAATTTTCATCTGCATCGGTTTCTTCTTTATGGAATCGAAGATTCTCAAGTAACAGGCATTCTCCCGGTTTTAGAACTGTTGTTGCAATTATGGCTTCTTCTCCAATGCAGTTAGCTGCAAATTTCACTTTTTTATCAAGAGCTTTTGATAAATAAGGTAATATATGTTTTAATGAAAGATTTTCGTTGAACTTACCTTTTGGCCTTCCTAAATGAGTTAAGAATATAACAGAACCACCTTCAGCTAATATTTTACGTGCTGTTGGTAATGCAGTAATAATTCTTGTGTCATCGGTAATTTTTCTGTTTTCGTCCATAGGAACATTGAAATCAACACGCATCAGAACTTTTTTACCTTCAAAGTTATATCGGTCAATGGTTAAGTTTTGCTTAATAGCTTTAATACTTGGTAGTTCCTTTCCTTTAAGGTATTCCAGCAAAGCACCGCCGGCTGTTGATATATAGCTGATTTTATGAGCTAAACTATACTTGTTAATTGCAGCTATTGAATCACCTCCGCCAATCAGAGAAAACGCCCCTTTATCAGTTGCACGGGCTACCGACATAGCAATTTTTAATGTTCCCATTGAAAAACTTGGCATTTCAAAAACACCTATCGGACCATTCCAAAGAATTTTTTTTGAGTTTTCGATCACTTCTGAAAAGCGATTTGCAGATTTAATTCCAATGTCAAGACCCATCCATCCATCAGGTATCTCATTAATATCACAATGATCAATTTGGGCATCATTTTTAAAATCATCTGCAATAATGCAATCGCTTGGTAAATATAATTTAACTTTATTTTTTTCAGCCTTTTTAATAATATGTCTTGCAAAATCTAAAAACTCATCTTCAACTAAAGAATTTCCGATTTTACCACCCATAGCTTTAGCAAATGTGTATGCAATTCCTCCCGCAATAATTAAATTATCTACCTTTTCTATTAATGTTTCTATAATATGGATTTTAGTAGATATTTTCGATCCTCCGAGAATTGCTGTAAAAGGGTGTAATGGTTGGTGTAAAATTTTGTCGATATTATTTATTTCACTTTCGACAAGATACCCAAACATACTGTTTTTTGGAAAATGTTTAACAATAGTGTAAGTCGAAGCATGTGCTCTGTGTGCAGTGCCAAATGCATTATTTACATATACATCGCCAAGGCTGGCAAGGTGTTTTGCAAAATCCTCATCAGCATCTGTTTCTTCTTTATAAAATCTCAGATTTTCTAATAAAAGAATTTCACCGGGGTTTAGGGTTTTAGCTAATTTTTCTGCTTTAATACCAATGCAATCAGGAGCAAATTTTACTTCTCGATCAAGAACTTTACTTAAATGAGGAAGGATTATTTTTAAGGACATTCTTTCATTAATTTGACCTTTTGGTCTTCCCAAATGTGTTAAAAGAATTATTGATCCGCCTTCAGCTAAAATTTTTTGAATCGTTGGTATTGCAGTAATAATCCTTGTATCATCTGTTATTTCAAGTTTTTCATTTAACGGAACGTTAAAATCCACGCGCATTAATACTTTTTTTCCTGTAAAATTATAGTTGTCGATAGAATACATGCCTGGTGCTTTTATGATGTGTTAAAGATAGAAATATTTGACATTTTTCAAAAACACTTAAAAGTAGTTAACACTTTTGAATTGTATTAACTTTGTCCTGTTATAGTAATTGAAATTTGTCCCGAAAGTTTTCGGGATGAAATTGGGAAAAGGCTTGGGTTCCTGTCTTGTTGGCTGAAAGGCTAATCAAATTTCCAATTTCTAATTTCAGATGATTAACATACAAAATAATATTATACATTTAATCTAAATTGTAAATCTGGAATATAAAAAATGCCAAATATTTATTTGTGGTTTGTATTTCGTTTATTGTTATTTTTGCTCAGAATCCATTTTTGAAATTAAAATATATAAGTAAAATTATTTAACATTTATGCAATTTAAAGAAGTAGTTGGACATCATAAGATAAAGAAAAAATTAATACATACTATAAAGGAAAATAGGATAAGTCATGCTCAACTTTTTTTAGGTTCTGAAGGCTCAGGGAATTTGGCTTTGGCAATAGCCTATGCTCAATATATTTCTTGTGAGAGCAAACAGGAAAATGATTCTTGTGGAGTTTGTCCGTCTTGTATAAAGTTTCAAAAATTGATTCATCCCGATCTGCATTTTGTTTATCCGGTATCAACATCAAAAACTGTAAAAAAAGATCCTGTTAGTGATGATTATATAACTCTGTGGCGCGAAATAATCATTGAAAATCCATATATAAATCATAACAAATGGTACGAAATAATTGATATTGAAAATAAACAAGGAATTATAAGTAAGAATGAAAGTTATGAGATTTTAAAGAAACTGAATCTCAAAACTTTTGAATCAGAATATAAAATTATGATTATATGGTTGCCCGAGAAGATGAATGCTTCTGCAGCTAATAAATTATTAAAGTTAATTGAAGAGCCTCCTGCTAAGACATTGTTTTTAATGGTTTCGGAAAATTCGGAGCAAATATTACCGACCATACTTTCAAGAACTCAATTAATAAAAATTCCTAAAATTGATAATGAAAGTATGCGTAACGCACTTTGCGACAGATTAGGATTATTACCAGAAAAGGCCGGCGATATAGCTCATCTGGCAAACGGAAATTATTTCGAAGCACAAAATCTGATAAGTTCAACTGAAGAAAACAATGATAATTTTGATCAGTTTACACAATTTATGCGATTGTCTTATCAGCGAAAAATTATTGAAATAGTTAATTGGGTTGATGAAATATCCAGGATAGGACGAGAAAAACAGAAAAGCTTTTTAGCTTACTCTCTTAGGCTTATTCGGGAAAATTTTATGTTAAACATTAAAAATAAAGAACTTGTATATCTGACAAATAAAGAATTAGAATTTTCCGAAAATTTTTCTCAGTTTATCAATCAGGAAAATATTAATCAGATTTATGAAGCATTGAATCGGGCTCATTCCGATATTGAAATGAATGCTTATAATAAAATAGTGTTTTTAGATTTAGCTTTAAAGATTATAAAATTGATAAAAAAGTAATTTTCATTACTTTTGCTAAGTGAAATATCTCTATCTTTCGAAGTTAATATTAAGGTGAAAATGATTTTGTAGAGTGTAACATGTAAGTTATGGATAATATTGATAAAGAAAAGTCGGGTACTCAGCCTGAATTAAATATATCTTCTTGTAGTTGTTTAAAACCTGAAAGTTGCAGTAAACTAGAGGCTTTCGATTGGCTGAACAATATCCCGGAGCCATCTAAAAAACTGGATATTATTGAGGTTAGGTTTAAAAATACACGTAAAGATTTTTTTATAAATTCAAATTTGTTACGTCTAAAAAAAGGAGATATTGTTGCCGTTGAAGCATCTCCGGGACATGATATTGGTATAATTTCATTGACAGGGGAAATAGTTGGCTTTCAACTAAAAAAACAAGGAGTTAATCCGGCAGAGTATGAGTTCAAAAAAGTATACCGAAAAGCTAAACCTGCTGATTTTGAAAAGTGGCATGAGGCAATATTGCTTGAAGATTCTATCATGTTTGAAACCCGAAAGATAGCTTCCGATCTTAATTTAGATATGAAGATTGGTGATGTTGAATATCAGGGAGATAAAACAAAAGCAATTTTTTATTATATTGCTGATGAGAGAGTTGACTTTCGTGAGTTAATAAAAATCTTAGCTGAAAAATTCAAAATTCGGATTGAGATGCGCCAGATTGGTGCGCGACAGGAAGCTGGAAGAATTGGTGGAATTGGATCATGTGGCAGAGAACTTTGTTGTTCAACCTGGATATCAAATTTTGTTTCGGTAACAACAAATTCGGCACGTTACCAGGAGATATCGTTAAACCCACAAAAATTAGCCGGGCAATGTGGGAAATTAAAGTGTTGTTTAAATTTTGAGCTGGACTGTTATGTTGATGCACAAAAAGATTTTCCTTCAAGAGAAGTTGTACTGGAAACAAAAACAGGACAAGCATATCATAGCAAAACAGATATTTTCCGTGGAATAATGTGGTATACTTTTGATTCGGTTAATTTAGTGAATTTGACCCCGGTTACTGTCGAAAGAGTAAAGGAAATAATTGAACTTAACAAAAAAGGCGTTAAGGTTGATGTATTAGTAGATATATCAAATGTTCCAACGGAAAATTCGCTGGATTTTAAAAACGTGGTCGGACAAGAAAGCTTAACTCGTTTCGACGATAAAAAGGCTAAAAGAAAAAAGAAAAGAAATAATAAACGTAAAAGACCCAGAAATGAAAAGCACCAGAAGCCTTAGTGTCTTTTTTTTTGCATCCCTTATATTAATTATATATTCGTGCGACCCAAGTCAGGTTTTCGAAAGAAATATTGAAATTGAAGATTTCACATGGCATAAGGACTCAATTATAAAGTTTCAAGTTGATATTCAGGATACGATCAGTTTTCATAATATTTACATCAACGTCCGAAATACCTCCAGGTATAAATTGCAGAATTTGTTTTTATTTGTTACAACAACTTCCCCAAACGAATCTACGCTTCATGATACTTTTGAATGTTATTTAGCCGATGAGCGAGGGAAATGGACAGGTAGTGGCTGGGGAGATATATACGATAACCAGTTTATTTATAAAAGAAATATTCGGTTCCCCGTTTCAGGAATTTATACTTTTGAATATGTGCAGGCTATGCGTACTAACGAATTGGAATATATCTCTGATATTGGATTAAGAATTGAAAAGGTTGAAATTCGTAACAAACCCTGAAGATTTGTTACAGTTCCTAAATTTAAAATAATCATTTAAAGTGGGAAAAAATAAATTGTCGAGGTTTGCCGAAATGGAAACCTTTAATCATGTTGTTCAGCCTCCTTTTGATGAAATTTTCAAGAAAGATTACAGGTTAAAAGGAAAATGGAGTAAAGATTTTTTTGATAATGATAACCCGTTAATTTTAGAGTTAGGATGTGGCAAAGGTGAATATACCGTTGGTCTGGCTAAACAAAACCCGCATATAAATTTTATTGGTATTGATATTAAAGGATCCAGGATGTGGAGAGGAGCTAAAACAGCTCTTGATGAAGAAATAAAAAATGTTGGGTTTTTAAGAACAAGAATTGACTTGACAAATTCTTTTTTTAGCGAGAAAGAGGTTTCCGAAATTTGGATAACTTTCCCCGATCCGCAGCCAAAAAAATATTATAAACGACTTACTTCATCACGATTTTCAGGATATTATCAGGAATTTATTAAACAAGATGGATTCATCAATCTGAAAACAGATAATGCGGATTTATATGCCTATACAAAAAGAGTTGTTGAAAAAAATAATTTAGAACTAGCTATTGATACTAATAACCTTTATAATTCAGAAATTGTTGATGATATTCTTTCTATAAAAACTTTTTACGAGCAGCAGTTTTTGTCTCAGGGAAAACCCATTCATTATTTAAGATTTAAATTGAATAAATCCATTAAGCTTGAAGAACCAAAAGACGAGGAATAACGAGGGGTTTTTTAACCAGGTTTACGATGTTGCACGTCAAATACCTTTCGGGCGAGTTACAAGTTATGGTGCAATAGCAAAATATTTAGGAACAGCACAATCCGCTAGGGTAGTTGGTTGGGCTATGAATGATTCACATTATCAGAACGAATATGTTCCTGCCCACAGGGTTGTAAATCGAAACGGTCTTTTAACAGGGAAACACCATTTTGGTAATTCAAATACCATGAAACAACTTCTCGAAAACGAGGGTGTTAAAATTGAAAATGATATAATAGTTGATTTTGAAAAACACTTTTGGAACCCTGTAAAGGAGTTATAATATTTCTTTAGTATTCAGGCAATTGTCTAATTTGGTCAATGCTATTTAATCATGAAAAACTTTGAATTTTAAACTCAAAACTATTTTATTATCTTTGTTGCGTTAATTTAAATTAAATAAAAATAAGGACAAAAATATGTCATATTCTAAAAAACAAATATTGGATGCCTTAAGGAATGTAAAGCATCCTGAAACAGCCCAGGATATTGTGGCAATGGGAATGGTTGATGATATATGGATTGAAGGGACCAAAGCTGGTTTCACACTAAGTTTTAAAAAGCCTAACGATCCATTTATTAATTCAATGCATAAGGTTTGTGTTCAGGCAATTGAACAACACTTAGGCAAGGATCTTGATTTTACTGATAACATTAAAATTAAAACTCCTGAAAAGAAAGAACCAAAAGGTGATTTGAATACACAATCGATGAAAGATGTGAAAAATATTATAGCTGTAGCTTCCGGTAAAGGTGGTGTTGGAAAATCAACAATAGCTACTAACCTAGCAATTTCACTTGCAAAAACAGGAGCTAAAGTCGGATTAATTGATGCTGATATTTATGGGCCCTCAATTCCTAAAATGCTAAATGTTGAAGGTCAAAGACCTATGGTTCGAAAAGTTGATAATGTTGAAATGATTACTCCTATTGAGAATTATGGTGTTAAAATTTTATCTATTGGGTTTTTTATTAATCCCGAAGATGCTTTGGTTTGGCGTGGGCCTATGGCCACAAATGCTTTAAAACAATTAATACATCAGGCTGAATGGGGCGAGATTGATTACCTTGTTGTTGATTTACCTCCCGGAACAAGCGATATTCATTTAACTTTAGTTCAGGAAGTTTCTTTGACAGGCGCTATTATTGTTAGTACTCCGCAGGACGTGGCACTTGCCGATGCTATTAAAGGAATAAAAATGTTTACCGGAAAAAACATAAATGTCCCTATTTTAGGGTTAATTGAAAACATGTCGTGGTTTACACCTGAAGAACTGCCAAATAATAAATATTATATTTTTGGCAAAGATGGTTGTAAAAATCTTGCAGAAAAGGAAAATATTCCTTTTCTTGGTCAAATTCCAATAGTTCAAAGCATTAGAGAAGGAGGTGATTTAGGTAATCCTGCTGTAATGAATGATGGTTCTTTGATAGAAAAAACTTTTAAGGAATTATCAGCGTCTGTTATAAAAGCAGTTGATGACAGGAATGCTAATTTAGAACCAACGAAAATAGTAGAGATAAAAACTAAATAATAAAATAATCTAAAAACAATTTAAAATGGACGAAGCTAGAAGACAAGATTTTGAAAAAAGAATAAATGAATCAATTGAAATGGTAAGACCTTATCTTGTTGCAGATGGTGGAGATATCAGATTTGTGGAGTTAACTGACGATATGGTTGTGAAGGTAGAATTATTAGGTGCGTGTGGGTCATGCCCGTATAGTATCCAAACTTTAAAGAACGGTGTTGAGCAAGCAGTTAAAAAACAAATTCCTGAAATTAAAGAGGTTGTTTCTGCTTAAACAGGTACTTTATTAATATTTGAAGTGGATGGATGTTTATTTTAACATCCATTTTCTTTTATGTGATATTCAATTTATTTGCTAGTTTTATACTTTTCATATTTATTTAAATAAATTTATAATTTAAATAATATTTCAAAGAAATTACGGTTTAAAATAATTAGATCACAATACTTAAATAATCATTAGGTGAATCGAATTTTTAAATATTGCTTTTTTATAATCATTATATTTTTTGTTGGGTCGGCTTGTTCAACTAAGAAAAATACCGGGCTTACCAGATTTTATCATGGATTGACTACTAAATACAATATCCTGTTTAATGGTACTGAAAGCTACAAGGAAGGGATAAAAAAGTATAAAGAATCTTATGTAGATGATTATTCACAAGTATTACCCATTTTTATTTATGGAGATGAAGAGTTAGCTGCAAGTACTAAACCACAAATGGATAGAACAATTGAAAAATCTACAAAATCAATAAGATTACATTCCATTACCAAAAAGCCGGATCAGGATAAAGGCGCTATGTCGCAGAAAGACAAGGATTTCTATAATAAAAATGAATATAACGCTTATATCGATGATTCCTATTTAATAATGGGGAAAGCTTTTTTTTATCAGGCCGATTACGGAAGTGCTATTAGAATATTCGATTTTATAATAAAGCAATTCGATGATGAAAAGACAAAGTACCTTGCTTACAATTGGCTTGTACGTTCGAATGTTGAAATAAAGGATTATCGTGAAGCTCAAAGTATTATCGATTTTTTAATGAGTGATATGGATTATCCTGAAAAGCTAGATTATCAACTTAATTTAACCCAGGCAGACTTTTACTTAAAACAACAAAAATTTACTGAGGCAGAACCGTATGTTGCAGAAGCTTTAAATCTGGTTAAAAAGAAAAAAGAAAAAATTCGATTAACTTTTATTCATGCACAACTAAAAGAAGAAATAGGTAGTTCTAAAGAGGCCTCTGAATTATATGAGGCAGTCATAAAAATGAATCCTGCTTATGAAATGGCTTTTAATGCAAAAATTAAAAGAGCAACACTATTTACCGGAGGGAAATCAGCAAAATCTATAAAAGCTGAATTATTGGATATGTTAAAGGATGATAAAAATATTGAATATCAAGACCAGATATATTTTGCTCTTGGTGAGCTTGAAATGAAAAATAACAATGTTATACATGCCATTAAGTATTACCAGATGTCAGCGAAAACAAGCATTTCAAATACAAACCAGAAGGCATTAACATTTCTTGCTCTCGCTAATATATTTTTTGATAGAACCGATTATGTGGAGTCACAAGCATATTTTGATAGTGCTGTTGTATCATTGGATCCTGAATTTCCCGGATATGCAGAACTCGCCAGGAAAAATCAATATTTATCAAAACTTGTAAAAAATTTAAAAGAAGTAGATTTTCAGGATAGCGTACAAATGGTTGCTGCGATGACCGAAACGGAGAGAACCCGGTTTATCCAAAAAATTATTCAAGACCTTCAGGAAAAAGAGGCAGCCGAGCTGGAAAGGCAAAGAGCCCAAGAAATGGCAGGAATGAACGATTTAAGCAGAACCAGTACTCGTCCCACAACTTCGTTAACAGAAAGTGGAAATTGGTATTTTTATAATCCATCGGCTAAAAGTTTTGGGGAACCTGAATTTAGAAGACGTTGGGGTAACAGAAAGCTTGAAGATAACTGGCGACGAAAAAACAAACAAATTGCTGGTATTGAACAAATTTCCGAAGAAGAGTTTTCCGATGAAGTTATTGATAATAAGATTGGCTTAGATAAGAAATCACCTGAATATTACATGATTGATTTACCATTGACAGATTCTGCCATAGAAATGTCGCATAAAAAAATTCAAACAGCATTTTTTAATATTGGGGAAGTTTATCGAAACGACTTAAAAGATTATCCAATGGCTGTAGATGCTTATAAAGAGCTTATTGAAAGATACCCTGAAAGCGAATATAAAGTGCCTTCATATTATAGCCTGTATAAAGTATATTCTCAAAAAGGGGACAATACTCAGGCTGATGTGTATAGAAATATGATTATACGTAATTATCCTGATTCAAAATATGCTAAGGTTTTAGTTGATCCAAACTTTTTTAAACAATTTGAACGGGAGGAAAATGAGCGAAAAGAGCATTATTCAAAAACATTAGATTTATACAAACAGAGAAAATATTCTGATGTAATTCGTCGAAGTAATTTGGCTCTTAATAAAGATCCCAATACTGAATATACTCCTAAATACAGATATTTAAGAGCCTTATCGATGGGAGAAATTTATGGAGTTACAGTTTTAAAATCTGAATTAGAAACTATAAAAGAAGAATTTAAAACAGATCCTGTAGCAAAATCATCTGAAAATTTATTGGCATCAATACAAGAAAATGAGTTGAAAAGTTTAAAAGATTTAAATGTTGTGCCGATAGCAGATACCACAAGCGAGGGTGAGATTATAGATGATAAAATTACTCAAAGAACCATCGAGGAGATTGAAAAAATATATAAGTATAACCCTGAGGCAAAACATTATTTAGCTATAATAATAGCAAAGGGAGCCGATATTAACCAGTTAAAATTTAATATTATAAACTTTAATCTCGATTTTTATATACAGGAAAGTTACGATATTGAAAGTAAAGAGTTTAATAAATTCTTTACAATTATTACTGTTAATCAATTTAAAAATTCAGAAGAAGGATTAGAGTACTACAATAAATTTGATGTCGAACAAGAAAGAATTTTTACAGATGTAAAAAGTTCTGAGTACCAGTTTTTCATTATTTCTGAAGCGAATCTAACGAATCTTGCCAAAGAAAAAATGGTTCGTGATTATTTATTATTTTACAGAAATAATTATCAGGAATAAGAAAGTTTAGCGTATTCGTGCCTTAGCGGTGAGAAAATAACAATAATAACCGCTAAGACGGAAAAAAATTGAAAATTAAAATTATATACAGATGAAACACGCATAAACTAACGGGTTAACCCGTTAGTTTACACAGGGGAATGATTATTCTTAAAATTATAAATACATGAAGAAAGTTAGCATTTTGTGGACTGATGATGAGATTGATCTTTTAAAGCCATATATACTTTTTTTAGAAGAAAAGGGTTTTGAGTTGTCAACAGCAAGTAATGGTGATGATGCAATAGAAATTGTTAAAAAACAGGACTTTGACCTTATCTTTTTGGATGAAAATATGCCAGGCTTGAGTGGCTTGCAAACATTAACTTACATTAAAGAAATAAAACCTGATATTCCTGTTATAATGATTACCAAAAGCGAAGAAGAGGATATTATGGACGAGGCTATAGGGTCGAAAATTGCAGATTATTTAATTAAACCGGTAAATCCTAAACAAATTCTTCTAAGCATTAAAAAGAATATTGATACTAAAAGATTAATCTCTGAAAAAACATTGTCGGATTATCAATCAGAATTTGGGAAAATAGGATTGAAAATTTCCGAAGCAAATTCATTTAATGATTGGGTTGAACTTTATAAGAAGCTTGTTTATTGGGAGCTCGAACTTGAGCAAAATGAAGAAACCGGGATGCAGGAGGTTTTTAAAATGCAAAAATCTGATGCTAATAAGGAATTTGCCAGGTTTATAAAAAATAATTATGAGTCATGGTTTGCTGGTTCAGAAGAGAAACCAATGATGTCGCCAAACTTATTTAAAGATCGCATATTCCCGATGCTTGATAAAGGCCAAAAAGTATTTGTTCTGGTAATAGACAATTTCAGGTATGATCAATGGAAATTAGTACAGCCTTTAGTTAACGATTATTTTATAGTAGAATCCGAAGAATTATATTGTGGTATTTTACCAACAGCCACCCAATATGCTCGAAATGCAATTTTTGCCGGTTTAATGCCGTATGAAATTGACAAACTTTATCCTGAATATTGGCTAAATGATGAAGAAGAAGGTGGAAAGAATATGAAAGAAAAAGAGTTGTTTCAAACACAACTTTCGCGGCATGGCAAAAAATATAAGTATTTCTACGAGAAAATAAGCAAGTTGAAAACCGGCGAAAAACTGGTTGAAAACATAAAGGATCTACTTAATAATCAGTTAAATATTTTAGTTTACAATTATATTGATATGCTTTCGCATGCAAGAACTGAAATTGAAATGATTCGTGAACTTGCAAATGATGAGCCGGCCTATAGATCTTTAACTTTATCGTGGTTTAAACATTCGCCACTGTTTGCTTTAATAAAGGAATTACAGCAACAGGATGTTAAAATTGTTATTACAACAGATCATGGAACTATTAGAGTTCAGAACCCGGTTAAAGTAATCGGAGATAAGAATACATCAACGAATCTTAGATATAAAAACGGACGGAATCTAAATTATAATCCAAAAGAGGTTTTTGAAATTCGCGACCCGCAAAAAGTACACTTACCAAAACCGCATATCAGCACAAGCTATATATTTGCTATAAACGATGATTTTCTCGCCTATCCGAATAATTTTAATTACTATGTAAATTACTACAAAGATACTTTTCAGCATGGCGGAGTATCTTTAGAGGAAATGATAATTCCATTCATCAAATTAAAACCAAATAATTAAAAAATTTCCTTAAATTGCATATATGGATTCATTGATTTTAAAATCTTTGTCGGATTTAAATATTATTGCTGATAAGTTTCTTCGGTTAATGCGCGATAAGAAGGTGTTCGCATTTTTTGGTCCGATGGGTGTTGGGAAAACAACTTTTATTAAAGCTTTATGCAACGAGTTGGGTGTGGTTGAGATTGTTACAAGCCCTACGTTTGCTTTAATTAATGAATACCAAACCGGAAAAGGAGAAGTTATCTATCATTTCGATTTTTACAGGATAAAAAAGATTGAAGAAGCATATGATTTTGGTTACGAAGAATATTTCTTTTCCGGAAATTATTGTTTTATAGAATGGCCCGATAAAGTAGCTGAAATTCTTCCTGAAAATGTGGTGTTTGTGCAAATGGTAGAAAACGAGGATGGATCAAGAACGATAAACATCCGTTAATTTTTAGCTCTGATTTATAAAAGTTCATTATAAAATACTTGAAAATACCAAGTATTTATGTTATTTTGGAAATCTTCTTTTTTATAAATTCATCCCAAACCAGAGTAAATATGTCTGATAAAGAGGAAAAAACAGGATATACATTTGGAAGAACCGGGTTCTTACCACAGGAAGAAATGCTCGAAATAGGTAAAAAGAAACAAAAACTTGTAATAGGAATTCCCAAAGAAAACAAAAAACACGAAAGTCGTGTCGGCTTAACTCCTGAAGCTGTCGAGATTCTTGTAAATAATGGGCATGAGATAATAATTGAAAAGGGAGCGGGCTTAGCAGCAAATTATACCGATACAGATTATAGTGAGAATGGAGCTCAAATTGTTGACAATAAGTCGGAAGTGTATCAGTGCGATATTATTTTAAAAATAGCTCCTCCTGCAATTGAAGAAATAGAACTTTTTAAAACTAACCAGGTTCTTTTATCATCCTTACATTTTCCATCTCAAAGCGAAGAATATATAAGGAAATTGATGCGAAAAAAAGTTACTGCAATTTCTTTCGAAGGATTAAAAGATCGGGAAAATTGTTATCCTGTTGTTCGTTCTATGAGCGAAATTGCAGGGACAACATCAATATTTATTGCTGCGGAATATCTTAGTAATGTTCATGATGGCAAAGGAGTTTTGCTTGGAGGTATTACCGGAATTACACCAACAGAAGTTATTATTTTAGGAGCCGGAACAGCAGCTGAATATGCTGCCCGAGCTGCATTAGGTTTGGGAGCTTTTATAAAAGTTTTTGATCATTCTGTTGCAAAATTAAAAAGGTTGCAAACAAATCTTTCAAACCGATTATTTACTTCTGTGTTTCATCCGAAAGTCATGAAAAAGCATTTAAAATCGGCTGATATTGTTATCGGGGCAATACATCTTGGAGATAAAGGCCCTCAATTTCTTATTACAGAAGAGATGGTAAAAGAAATGAAAAAAGGTGCTGTTATTATTGATTTAAGTATTGATCAGGGTGGGTGTGTCGAAACTTCAGAATGCAGAAATCATTCAAATCCGGTTTATACAAAATTTGGTGTTATACATTATTGTGTTCCAAACATTGCTTCACGAGTGGCTCGAACAGCTTCTATTGCTTTGAGTAATGTTTTTAATCCATTATTGTTAAGTATTGCAGATGCCGGGGGTGTTCAGAGGCAGCTTAAAGACGACCTTGGCTTAAGGCACGGAGTGTATATTTACAATGGAATATTAACAAATACCAGAATTGGAAATCATTTTGGTATTCCTTCAAAAGATATTGATTTATTGATGGCAGCATTTTAATTAATGTTTGTTTATAAAATTTGCAAAAATAACTTACGGGTTAACCCGTCAGTTGTAAATCAATAAATATCAGAACTGTAATTTTTGATGTTTGTAACAACAAGCAATAAATTAAAAAAACGCTCTTAACTGAAGACTCCCGGTATGAATTGTCTTTATATTTTCTGAAACTCGTCCATTATATATTATGTTCATCTCAAGATATCCGACTAGTTTTCTTTGAAACATTAAACTCCAGGTGGCATTATGTCCGGGTTTTAGGCCTTGTAGAATTTCATAGGCGATTGATGTATTCGGATCAGAATTATAGTTAATATTCAGATAATTTCCTTTAACAAGCAAATTCCCTTTTTTAGCAATAGAATAATTTATCTCGGTCCCAATTTTATGAATTTCGCTTTTCTCAGTTAATAACTTATTGTTTTTATCAGAATAGCTGTAGTTTAATTCAATTTTAGTTTGGAATCCGGGTTGATACTGAATTTTAAGTTCGTTTGTTGTATTTGCAATTTGATAATTTTTTAAGCTGAAAAACTCCGATTCATATTTTTTATTCCCAATTTCAAAATAATATTGAAAATTGAAATCCTGAATGAATTTCCACCTTAATTTAAATCCATGCAAATATTTTTCGCGTTGATCAAACCCATTTGATAATAAGATTTTGTTTGTATTTTCCTGATAGATGTAATCTGCTCCAAATTTAGAACCGGATCTGTTAAATGAAAAAACATTTCTAATACTTTGATTTAAGCTGATAACAGTACTGTCGTCTGATTTTAGATAAAAAGGATTTAAACTGTGCTCCGGCATTTCATCTGTTGATTTTTGCTTTGTTTGAAAAGCAAAACTGTTGGAGAATTTTGATAATATTTTTTTAAATCCCTTTTTTGATTTCCAAACCACCCCTGGTCTTATGTTAAAAACCTGGCTAAATTCATTTTTATAGGTTTTTAAATACTCATTGCCGGGCGAGTAAATTCTAATATAATTTGCCTGATCTTGAAATTGTGCAATTTCAAACTCGTCTAATTCGGCAATTCCGTTGCCGTTATAATCTTTCCATTTATAAATTCCTTGTCCGGTTGATACTTTAAGATATGAGTATTCTCTTTTGGGCTCGAGCCCGGAACCTGCTTCGTAAAATGTTAAGGATGAAATTGCTCCTTTAAAAATCCGCAAATTATAATCAATTCGACCTGTTATAGTATTCTCTTCTTTTTGTTGTGATATGCTTGTGTCTGCTATTTCTAATTGTCGATATGTAACATTTGTTTTTAATATGCTCGATGGATTTTTTAACAGACTAAATCCAATCTGAAAATCTTCAGCTTTTGTGCTTTGTATAAGCTTGTCATCTGTTGGTAAATAATCATTTCTTAATTTATAACTTAATGAGTATTTGTTTATTGTCGAATCAGAATTTTGGATATAAAATCGATACGATGAAAAACTAAAGCTGTTTTTTAGTAAACTGTCGTTTTGAGTATTATTCCATTTATTTTGTTCAAAATCATTTTCAATTCCGAATATAATATTTTTATAAGATTTAGATAAACCGGCTAAATATCTGACGAATTGGGTGTTATTTATTTCAGTATCAGTGTTTAATAAACTGGAATTAAAATTGAAAGCAAAACCGGATTTATTTATTGATGTATTTAATTGTTGTTTGTAACCGGTATAATCCACATTACTTGACAATAATCCAAATCCATAATTGCTATAAAAAGAATTTTTATGCCGATACAACAAATTAATTTCCGCAAAATGTTCGTCTTGTGCAAATGGTGTTTGTATGTTCCAATCTCTTTCGAATTCAACTGTTCGGAATCTTTCGATAGACGTAAAATATTTATTTATTAGTTGATACGAGATTGCTGTTTTTAATGAGTTTTTAATTGTATCTGATTTTAAAATACTTTTTAAAACATTTAGTTTTAGTGCATATCCGGTATTATCAGCAGCATCTTTAGTCGAAAAAGTATTCAAATCGTAATTACTTAAAGCAAATTCAAAATTTGTATTGGTGGTGTTGTTTAATTTTAATTCTCCACCAATACAAACCATCTGGTGCTTTTTAGGAGCAATTAATAAACGAACAGGTTCATAATTACCTTGCGGGATTCCCGAAACAGGAGCAATCCATTCAAAAACTTTCCCGTTAGCCGAATTCTGGATTTGTATATAATTACCTTTGTTTTCGCCAACTAAGTTATAACCAACCTGGTAAATTGCGAGTGCAGGATTTGTTGAGTATTCGTAAATCTCATAACTGACACTATTTACAAGAGTATCTTTTTTGGCATATAAAACATAATCATTTCTGAAATCGACACTATCAACATTTGGTACAAAAGCATTTTCAATATTATCGCCCGCTTCTGAAAGTAGTTGCTTTTGTTCATTAGTCAGATTCTGGTTTATTGGCTGGTTTTTACTATCCTGTTCTGAATAGATATTTAACCAAAATTTACCATTTTGCGTTTTTAATTCATTGGCACTATAAATTAAGAATCTGGCGTAACTTCTTTCTGAATATTCGAATTCAACAGAAATTCTGGAATCTTTAGTAATTGGTTTGTTAGCAGTAAAAGTAACTTCACCGGTGTTGTAGTCAATTACATAATCATATTCCTTACCCCTGGTTTGTATTTTTCCATCAATATATACTTTTTCTGTTCCCGCTAAAACAATAATATATTGTTCGTTTTCGCATCCGGTTAATTTGTAAGGTCCTTGATTTCCTTCCTGTCCTTGAAATGTCTTTCGACAATATTTGCCCTTTGTAACGGCTCCGCTTATTGTAGTTTCAAAACTATTTGATTCGTTTTTTTTACTTTCAAACTTGGTGTTTAATAATCCTCCCTGGGCTTTTTTATTAATATTCATGAAATATCCCTTGGGTTTATAGATTTCAAAATCTCCGGCAATTAATTTTGTTCTTTTATTATATAGTTGGATAAAAACCTTATCAAAATCTTGTATTTGTTGTGAATTTCCATCGGGCTGAATAGGTATATTTTCATCCGAAATGGCAGCTAGAATGTGCATGTCATTACTTATCTTTCCCGATATTTGAAGATTAAGGTTTGAGTTTATTACAGCATCCTGGTTATTGCCAATAGTTATTCCTCTAGCTATACTTCCTCTCTTATTTAACTGATTATCTGAAAAAAAAACTGTTTTGAGCATTAATTTGATTTGTTGTTGCTTTGGCTAATACCGGTCCAACAATAATAGTTTCTTCTTTCTTCCTTCGGTAAAATGATTCCGAAAAGTTAACAGGAAATACCCGAAATGTCACATGAATAACAGATTCGTTTTTTATTAAATTTTTTGATGGAATTAGTAAAGCTTTTGTATAATCTATGGTATAAGCAGAATCTGGAATAACTGACTTGTTTTTATCAAAAATAATTTCAGAACCAGTAATAATACTTAATGAATCCAATAAGATAGTATCTGTTAAATAATATAAAGATTTCGTGCGAAGATTACTCAGTTCCTGTGTTTTCGCAGTTAAACTAATTACTGATATAAATATTAAAATAATTGCTTTTCGCAAAATTGTAAATTTAGTAGTCTAATCTTAATTATTCAGGTTAAATATAAGTAATTAAAGAACGGAAAATATTTGGAAATGTTGAAAAATATGGAGTCAAATTTTTTTAAAAAAAAAGGCCTTCTTTGAAGGAAGACCTTTGGGTTTAAATTTTAGGATTAGGGTATCAAGAAATCCATATTGAGGCCTAAAAATATAAAAAATCTTTAGAAAACAAGAAAAAACATGATATTTATTAGTTTTTTTATTGAAGGGTTGTGTTTTTGTTCTTGTGTTTTTTATTTAGTACAAAAGTTAATATCCATTAAATCAGTAATATAAAATAGGCTAGAAATTTATTTTTAAAAATCTTACAAAAAACAATTTTAGACACTTAAATTTGTCGTACACCTTTCAAATCTTGTTTTTATGACTGTTTTATACCTGTTCGGAATTAGAATATTTCACTTTATAGTGATTGTAGCCTCATTATTTAATCCAAAAGCTAAGTTATGGCTTAAAGGAAGAAAAAAGATTTTTAAAGAATTAAGTAAAAAGATTCATTCTAATGATAAAATAGCATGGTTTCATTGTGCTTCGTTAGGAGAGTTTGAACAAGGCAGGCCTGTAATAGAATCTTTTAGACAAAAATATCCCGATTATAAAATTTTTCTGACCTTTTATTCCCCTTCTGGTTATGAGATTCGAAAGAATTATGAAAAAGCAGATTTTATATTTTATTTGCCTTTAGATACTCCCCGAAATGCTAAACGATTCTTAAATATTGTAAATCCCGAATTTGTTTTTTTCATAAAATATGAATTCTGGTATTTCTTTTTATATGAGATTTGGAAAAGAAAGATTCCCTTTTATTTGGTTTCAGGTATTTTTAGAAAAAATCAAAGATTTTTTAAGAAGTATGCTGTAAAGTCAAGAAAAATGTTGGCTTGGTTTACTCACTTTTTTGTGCAAAATGAAGAATCTAAAACTTTACTTCAATCAATTAGTATAAATAATGTTACGGTAACCGGAGATACAAGATTCGACAGGGTTTATGCAATTACTCAACAGTCTAAAGACTTGCCACTTATTGAAATATTTGTCAAAAACAATTTAGTGATTGTTGCCGGAAGTACCTGGAAACCCGATGAAGATATTCTAATCAAATATTTTAATGAAAGCAATACACGCTTTAAACTGATTATAGCACCACACGAAATTCATAAAGAAAATATAAATAGACTTATTAAGTCTGTTGCGAAAGAGAAAGCTGTAATAAAATATTCTGAAGCTAATAAAGAGAATGTTTCAAATGCTGATGTTTTAATTATTGACAGTATTGGTTTATTATCATCAATTTACAAGTATGGCCACATTGCATATATTGGTGGTGGTTTTGGTAAAGGGATACACAATATTCTTGAGGCTGCTACATTTGGCTTACCAATTATTTTTGGGGCAAATTATAAAAAATTCCGGGAAGCAGTTGATCTTATAAAATCCGGAGGTGCAATTTCAATTGTTAATTATCACGAATTAGAAAAGAATTTTACTGGTTTATTAAATGATCCTGATAAGTTAAGGGAGTGTGGTAAAATTTCTTCAAACTATGTTGAAAAAAACAGGGGAGCGACTGATACAATCTTAAGAATTGTTAAAATTGACATATAAACGAACTTAAAAGTTTCGCTTTTTGCATGTAAGTTATTAACAATTGTTAGTTTTCGTTAAATTAAATTTGTGAAAACTTCGCTATTTAAAAGATAGAAGCAAATTGATGATTTTAACATATGTTAATATGTTTATAAGGTATAATTTAACCTTAATTTAATATTTTCAATATATTTGATATTCCAATAAAGTCTACATTTGTATTTTTGTTAATTTTTAAATTTAATTAATATAAACCCAAACCTTAAAATTATTCTATGATGAAAATCTTGAAAAGTAAAATTCTAATTTTGGCTTTGATGCTGGTATCTTTCGCATCTTTTAGTCAAACGAATGTAAAAGGAGTCCTCGTTGATGCACAGACTGGCGAGGTGCTTATTGGCGCTTCAGTTGTTGTCGATGGTACAACCATTGGTACTGCAACAGCTTTGGATGGTAGTTTTAAAATAACTGTTCCGTCCGGAGATCAAAAACTAATATTATCTTATGTGGGATATTTAGAAGTAGTTAAAAACATTACGGTTACTTCCGGTGAAGAAGTAGATTTAGGCAAAGTTGCTCTGGATGCAGATGCTGTTAACATTAATGAAGTAAAAGTTGTTGCTTCTATTGCTATTGCAAGAGAAACACCTGTTGCAATTTCAACTATTAAACCGGCACAGATTGCTGAAAAACTTGGAACGCAGGAATATCCTGAAATTTTAAAATCAACTCCAGGTGTTTATGTAACTAAGCAAGGTGGAGGCTTTGGTGATTCAAGAATTAATATTCGAGGTTTCGATCAAAGAAATACAGCAACCATGATTAATGGTGTTCCTGTAAACGATATGGAAAACGGATGGGTATACTGGTCAAACTGGGCAGGATTAGCCGATGTTACACGTTCCATGCAGGTTCAGCGTGGCCTTGGAGCTTCAAAAGTAGCGGTACCTTCTTTAGGTGGAACCCTTAATATTCTGACTAAAACTACCGATGCAAAAACTGGTGGTTCTGCTTTCTCATCTGTAGGAGCTAATGGCTATAACAAATTTGGCTTTACATTATCAACTGGTTTATCAGAAAACAATTGGGCTGCTACTATTTCGTTAGCAAAATCAGAAAGTGATGGTTTTGTTGATGGAACAGAATACGAGTCTTATTCTTATTTTTTAAATATTTCGAAAAGACTTAATGATAAACATACTTTAGCTTTTTCTCTATTTGGTGCTCCTCAATGGCACGGACAAAGATCTTCAGATCATTCTATAAAAACATTCAAAGAAGAAGGTATTAAATATAATTCTGATTGGGGTTATAAAAACGGAGAAGTATATTATTTAAGGAAAAACTTCT
>DAOWML010000016.1 GCA_030643125.1 Bacteroidales bacterium | reverse complement strand
GCCGAGCTAATTATCTCAGAAATTTGTTTGAACATAATAAAGTTTTGTAAACTTTTACATTAGAATTAGAAACATAAAAGCGGAGAATAGAGAGATGGCATGGTATAGCGAAACTACAACTACAAAAAAGAAATCAAAAAAAGATTTGTGGGTAAAGTGCAAAAAATGCAATTCACATATTTACAAAAGTGAATGGGAAGAAAATCTGAATGTTTGTCCGAATTGCAACTATCACGGTAGTATTACTTCGTATGAGCGTATAAATCTTTTATTTGATAAAAACACTTTCGAAGAACTATTCAACAATATTAGCCCCACAGACTCACTTAAGTTTAATGATTTAAAAGGCAGCTATAAGGATAAATATGAAGCTACCATAAAAAAAACAGGTCTGTCGGAAGCAGTTGTTACCGGACATGGCAAAATTAATGGCATTTCTGCAATTGTTGCTGTAATGGACTTCAGATTTCTTGGCGGAAGTCTGGGAAGTGGTACAGGCGAAAAAATTCTGCAGGCTGCGAATTATGCCTACGATAATAATTTGCCTTATATTATTTTTTCTGCATCGGGAGGCGCCAGAATGCAAGAAGGAATACTTTCACTTATGCAAATGGCTAAAACATGCGCCGGAGTTGCAAGATTGAATAAAAAGAATATCCCTTATATTTCGGTTCTTATTAACCCAACTACAGGAGGTGTTTCGGCAAGTTATGCTATGGTAGGCGATTTAAATATTTCCGAGCCTGGAGCTTTAATTGCATTTGCAGGCCGAAGGGTAATTGAACAAACAATCGGGGAAAAACTTCCTGATGATTTTCAGACTTCAGAATATCTTCTTGAGCATGGATTTATTGATTCCATTGTTAACAGAAAGGATATGAAAGATTATTTAAGTAATGTCCTTAGCTTTTATAACAGGTAATCACATTTAAAATATTTCTTCAATTAAGAACTAAATTTTTAGAATCACGGGATTAGAAGTAAATACTACAGCAGTTGAAACAGAAGAAAAAAATGACTAATAAGAAAAAATCCAAAAAACCAGCATTATCGGCCTGGGAAATTGTAAGTATAAGCCGGCATCCTAAAAGGCCTATTCTACAGAATTACCTTTCGTTAATAGTAAAAAACTTTGTGGAATTTCACGGCGACAGGTATTATTCCGATGATAAAGCTATGATAGGAGGTTTTGCCGAAATCGGAGGTCAAAAAGTAATGCTAATTGGTCATAATAAAGGTAAGAAAACCAATGAGAATATTGAAAGGAATTTTGGTATGGCCAAACCTGACGGTTATAGAAAAGCTCTCAGATTAATGAAGTTAGCCGAAAGGTTTAATGTGCCAATTGTAACTATTATTGATACACCCGGAGCATTCCCCGGTCTTGAGGCTGAAGAAAGAGGTCAGGCAGAAGCTATAGCAAAAAATCTTACCGAAATGGCTTCAATTGAAGTGCCAATAATTTCGGTTGTAATAGGTGAAGGAGGTAGTGGTGGTGCTCTTGGAATTGGTGTTGGCGACAAAATATTGATGCTGTCAAATGCCATATATTCGGTTATATCACCTGAAGGGTGTGCTTCGATTCTGTGGAGGGATGCTAAATATGCTCCAGATGCTGCTAATGCTTTAAATCTTACAGCCAGCGATCTTCTTAAACACGGAGTTATTGATGAAATAATTAAAGAACCAGGCGAAGGTGCCCACACCAACTATGAAGCAATTGCCGAATCAGTAAAAAAATCTGTATTAAAAAATCTTGAAATATTAAAAAAACTAAGCGTTGAAGAGTTAATTCAAAGCAGATTTGAAAAATATTCCGGAATGGGAAAATTCTCAGTTAACTAGTCTGCCAACAGGCAGGTAAATAATATCAGTAATATAAAATTGTAAACAGATGAAACAAAATAAATTAAGAATTACCGATACTACCTTAAGAGACGGACATCAGTCACTTTGGGCTACACGAATGAGAACCAAAGATATTATTGATATAATTGATGTTATTGACTCTGTTGGTTATTATTCGCTGGAAGTTTGGGGCGGAGCAACTTTTGATGTTTGTTTAAGATTTTTACGCGAGAATCCATGGGAAAGAATCAGGCTAATAAAATCAAAAGCTAAAAAAACACCTTTACAGATGTTGTTAAGGGGCCAGAACATTGTTGGTTATAAAAATTATCCTGACGATTTGGTTGACCGCTTTGTAGAAACAGCACACGAAAACGGAATCGACATTTTCAGAATATTCGATGCACTGAATGATTCCAGAAATTTAGAAGCAGCCATAAAAGCTGTGAAAAAGCATGGTGCACATGCTCAGGGATCTCTTTCTTATACAATAAGTCCTGTACATACTATTGAAAAATATGTAAGTGATGCAAAAGAGCAGGTTCAGATGGGAATTGATTCGTTATGTATAAAAGACATGGCCGGTTTATTATCACCAACCATGTCGAAAAATCTTATGTCGGCATTAAAAAAAGAACTTGATATTCCAATTCAGATTCATTGTCATGCAACAAGCGGAATGGCAGAAACGGCTTATTTAGAAGGTGTAAAAGCCGGTGCCGGAGCTATTGATTGTGCTATTTCTTCCATGGCTGGATTTTCATCACAACCACCTGTAGAAACTATGAATTCTATTTTCCGGGAAACTGAATTTGACGTTGATTTAGATGTTGAAGCATTACGAAAAGTAAATAAATATTTTGCAGATCTTTCACCTCTTAGAACCAAAGGAAGAGGTCATGAACCAATTGTCGATTCTGAAATTCTTATACATCAGATTCCCGGTGGAATGATCTCAAATTTCCGTTCACAGCTCGAGCAACAAGGAGCAATTGAAAAATTACCTGAAGCACTGGAAGAAGTTACAAAAGTTAGAAAAGATCTTGGTTATCCTCCCCTGGTTACTCCAACAAGTCAAATTGTAGGAACACAGGCCGTAATGAATGTTATTACCGGAGAAAGATATAAGGTTGTTCCGCAAGAAGTAAAAAATTATGTGAAAGGAATGTATGGACGATCACCTGCTCCTATCGCCCCAAAATTTATTAAGCAAATTCTGGGTAAGGAAAAACCAATTGATCACCGGCCTGCTGATGATCTTAAACCAATATTACCTACAGCTACTAAAAATGCTGTAAACCCGGAGTTAATCGAAAATGAAGAAGATATTTTATCTTATTGCCTGTTTCCTGATGTTTCGATGGAATATTTCAAATGGAGGGCATTGCCGGAAGATAAAAGACCAAAAACTCCTGCTGATATTGAAGTAGAAGAGTTTACAAAAATTCCTGAAAAAGAAAAGAAAATTTCAGTAGAATCAACCGTTTCGGGTGCTACAAATCCAATGTTACATCCGGAAGATTATGAAGGGATGAATGCTATTTTAGACAGAGCTTCAAAAATGCAACTTAGTGAATTAGTTATCAGAAAAGGTGATTTTAATATGTCATTACGGTCTGGAAATGGTAGTGCAAAAGGACATGTTTTTTCAGAACCTGAAATTAAGCAAAATATCCATGCAGAAACACATGAAGAAGTTACTGAAGTTGAAGAAAAAGTAGAAAAACAAAATACACTGGAATATAAGGATACAATTAACGCAGTTATGGCAGGAACATTCTATAGTGCTTCTGCTGCAGATAAACCTCCATTCGTAAAGGAGGGATCTGAAGTTAACGAAGGAGACACTATTTGTATACTTGAAGCTATGAAACTTTTCAACGAAATTGAAGCTCCTTTCAAATGTAAAATTGTAAAGATTCTGGTTGATGATGCTGCATTAATTACAAAAGATCAGCCATTAATGGCTATTGAAAAACTTTAATTAGATACATAAACAATAAAAAAAGGCTCTCATTTTCATGAAAACGGGAGCCTTTTTTTATTGTCTTTAAGTATAAATACCTACGCATAAGTCCCTATTGAAATATAGTGTTTTAAGCTGTTTAATTTGATTGTTTAAGAGATTACTTTTGAATTATTAAATTAAAACAATCTTTATGCAAAAAATTAAATTATTCTCTTTGATCGTTTTGATTGTTACTTTATTTGCCTGTAACAATAAAAAAACAAATACTGAATCTGATTCAAACCAGAATGATTCAGCAGAAGAACTGAAAGGTACAATTACCATTTCAGGTGCCTTTGCCCTATATCCAATGACTACCCGTTGGGCCGAAGAATTCCGTAAAATTCATCCAAAAGTGCGAATTGATATTTCTGCAGGAGGAGCAGGAAAAGGAATGACCGATGCTTTATCGGGAATTGTAGACCTGGGAATGTTTTCACGAGAGATTTCTGATGTAGAAAAAGCAAAAGGTGTTTGGTGGGTAGCTGTAACAAAAGATGCAGTACTTCCTACCATTAATGCAAACTCTCCGGTATTGGATATTGTAAAAGAGCGTGGTATAACCCGCGATGAGTTTATTGACATATTTATTAACGGGAAAATAAAAACCTGGACCAAATGGCTTGGAGATAAAACAATAAAGGATGCAAACATGAATGTATATACCCGCTCCGATGCCTGTGGTGCAGCTCAGATGTGGGGAGCATATCTTGGTAAAAATCAGGAAAGTCTTAATGGTATAGGAATTTTTGGTGATCCGGGAATGGCTGATGCAGTTAAGTCTGACATTTATGGAATCGGATACAATAATGTTATTTATATATATGATATAAGCTCAAGAAAAAAGCATCAGGGACTTGAAGTTATTCCAATTGATATTAATGAAAATGGTGTAATTGATGATGATGAGAGCTTTTATGATTCTCTTGATGATATGATGATTGCTATTAAAGAAGAGAAATATCCTTCACCACCGGCAAGAGAATTATATTTCGTAGCAAAAGGAAAACCTGAAAGTAAAGAAGTTATAGAATTTTTAAAATGGATTGTTACAGACGGGCAGGCATATGTAAAAGAAGGAGGATATGTTCAATTATCTGAGGAAAAATTAACAAAAGAACTTTCTAAACTTAAAGATTAATGAAATTGGAAATTAAAAATTTGACTATACAAACAAGACTTTCTCAATTTCAAATTTCAATTACTATAACGAATCAAGTTAATATATTTCAAAAGCGTAAACTACTTTAAGCCTATTTTGAAGAATGTCGCAATTTTACAATAATGAAAGTATTAGTGCTAACTAATTTTAATGTGCGGAGGATTCTACGTGAAAAGTTAAGCACTTTTTGGATGAAATGTTGTTATATTCTGGTTATAGCAATGCCTTTCATTCTGCTTATAGGTTTATTAATTAAATCCTCATTATTATTTGGTGAAAAATCTTTAACAGAACTTATATTCTCAAGCGAGTGGAAACCAATGTCGGGCAAGTTTGGATTTCTGCCATTTATCATAAGCTCATTATGGGTAACATTTATTTCGATAATAATAGCAGCACCTATTTGTTTATTAACAGCCATTTATCTGACACAATATGCCAGGAGAGTCGTTTTAAAAATCATGCAACCCGTAATAGATATCCTGGCAGGTATTCCTTCTGTAATTTATGGTGTATGGGGCATAATAATTATTGTTCCTTTTGTCTCAAAAGTAGCCGGATGGTTTAATGTACACTCATCAGGGTATAGTATTTTAGCTGGTGCAGTGGTTCTGGCTGTCATGATAATACCATTTATTCTGAATATTCTTATTGAAGTTTACAGGACAATCCCGATTGAATTATCTGAGGCATCACTATCATTGGGAGCAACAAAATGGGAGACAATAAAAAAAGTATTAACACGAAAAGCTTTTCCCGGAATAATATCATC
Organism: Bacteroidales bacterium; assembly: GCA_030643125.1. Taxonomy (GTDB): domain Bacteria; phylum Bacteroidota; class Bacteroidia; order Bacteroidales; family UBA12077; genus UBA12077. Next base: position 9,654 of record DAOWML010000016.1, on the reverse strand, counting down.
ATTTGGATTAGGCGTATCCAGAGCATTTGGTGAAACAATAGCTGTTCTTATGGTTGTAGGGAATGTTGTACAGATTCCTTCGGGAATTTTTCAGGCCGGTTACCCCTTGCCCGCACTTATTGCTAACAATTATGGCGAAATGTTGTCTATCCCGATGTATGATTCGGCATTAATGCTGGCAGCATTAATATTATTTATTGTGGTTACTATTTTTAATATGGGATCGCGATATATTATAATACATTATGAAAAGAATATTTAAAATGAATCGTCAGCTTTTAAGAAAATCGGAAGAACTCTTTTACAAAGTATTAATGATAATCTCTACTGTTATAATTATAATAGCATTGCTGGCAATTATCATCAGTATTCTTGTAAAAGGCATGCCTTCATTATCGTGGAGCATGATTACACAAACCCCTAAAGGGGGTTATTATTTTGGAAAAGAAGGCGGTATTTTGAATGCAATAATAGGATCTTTATATCTGTCAGGTGGTGCAACATTGCTTGCATTGGCTGTCAGTCTTCCTCTTGCCCTTTACATGAATGTTCATAAATTGAAACAGAAAAATGTTGTGAATTTTATACGGTTTTTCCTTGACCTTTTATGGGGAGTTCCTTCAATAGTTTATGGTGCTTTCGGTTTTACTTTAATGGTGTTTTTAGGTTTGCGTACTTCATTATTAGCCGGAATACTGACAGTTGCTTTATTTATAATTCCTATAATGGTTCGTTCCATGGACGAAGTATTAAAAACAGTCCCCAAAGGCTTGCTGGAATCAGCATTTTCCTTGGGTTCAACCCGATCTGAAACAGCATTCAGGGTTATGCTCAGGCAATGTATTCCTGGAATAACAACTGCTATTTTGCTCGCATTTGGAAGAGCAATTGGCGATGCTGCAGCTGTACTTTTTACAGCAGGATATACCGATTATATCCCAACCTCACTTTCACAGCCTACTGCAACTTTACCATTATCGGTATTTTTTCAATTAAGTTCCCCTATTCCCGAAGTGCAAAACAGGGCATATGCATCAGCTGTGGTTTTAACCGTAATAGTTTTAATAATTAGTATTGCTTCACGCGGTTTTTCTATGAAATATCAAAAAAATTAAATTAAATGATGAATTATGATTAATGGAACAAAAATAAATATAGAAGACCTCAACCTTTTTATTGGTAACAATCATATTTTAAAAGATATAAACGTTCAGATTCCCGAAAAAAAACTTACCGTAATCCTTGGGCCTTCAGGTTGTGGTAAAACAACTTTATTAAAAAGTTTGAATCGTCTTACTGATTTGTATCCCGAGGTTAAAATACAAGGCAGTATCTTTAATGGAGATGAAGATATACTTCATCCAAAAACAGAGATTACCGAATTAAGGAAAAAAATGGGCTTGTTAGCACAAACTCCTTATCCACTGCCAATGAACATATACGATAATATCACTTATGGTTTGCGTATCAGTGGAAGACGAAAAAAAAGGTTTCTGAATAAAAGAGTCGAGTACTATTTAAGACAAGTTAGTTTATGGGATGAGGTAAAAGACAGGCTGAAAGATCCTGCATCGGCACTTTCAATAGGGCAACAACAGAGATTATGCCTTGCACGTGGCTTGTCGGTTGACCCTGATATTTTATTGGCAGATGAACCTACGTCGGCTCTTGACCCTATTTCGAGCCGGGAGGTTGAAGAATTATTTGTAAAACTAAAACAGCGCTATACTATTGTAATGGTAACACATATTTTAAGGCAAGCTAAGCGTGTTGCAGATTACGTGATATTTATGTACCTGGGTGAAATTATTGAACACGGGTCTGCTGAACAAATATTTGAACATCCCAAAAATGCACTAACAAAATCTTACATCCAAGGTACATACAGTTAACGTTTTTTGTACTGGGCACATTCATAAAAAACCAAATCTCAAACATCAAGCTCATTAATCAGATAATAAATCCAATTTAAAAACTAAAATAATTGCACTTTAGGTGCTTAGCGCCTGCCTGTCGGCAGACGGGATTTACTAACAAGCTAATAATAAGATTGCAAACTTTGGAGTATTTTATAAAATTAGCCGCTTAGCACCTTTTTTAACTAAACTCAGATAATGAAAAAAATTGGAATCACTACTTTATTAATTGCTATAGCATTTACATCATTAAAGGCTCAATTTACTATTAATGCAGAATTAAGGCCAAGAGGAGAAATACGACATGGTTATAAATCGATGTTTTCAGAAGATGATAATACCGCATATTTTATATCGCAAAGAACCCGCCTTGGATTATCGTATAATGATGAAAAATACAGTTTAAAAATTACGGGACAAGATGTGAGAGTATGGGGAGATGAAGGCCTTTATAGTTCTACTTCAGTTAAAGGAGATGTTGCCAGTATTGATTTATATGAAGCATGGTTTCAACTAAATCCTGGTGATTATTCATTTTTAAAAATCGGGCGACAAGAATGGGTATATGACGATCAAAGACTTCTTGCAAAGAGAAATTGGAGTCAAACCGGCCTGACATACGATGGGATGTTATTCAAATTTGATAATAAAGATTTCAGAGCTGATGTCGGATTATCATTAAATAATGATGATGAAAACAAGATTGGGAATGAATATACTCCTGACAAGATGAAATTTTTAGATTTCATCTATTTAAGTAAAAATTTAGGGCAAAGTTCAAAATTAAGTTTTATGGGGATTTTGTCAGGATATCAAAAGGAAGAGGGTAGCGAAACTATTTATGTAACTGCCACGTATGGCCCCTGTTTTAAAACACAAAGTAAAAGTTTCGAAATTGATGGATATTTTTATCATCAATCAGGAACTAATATAAATAGTCAGAAGGTAAATGCCTATTTATTGTCACTAAAAGGCTTATATAAATTTTCAGATAAAATTGGCGCAGGTCCGGGAATAGATATTATTAGTGGTAACGATCCTTCAAATACATCAAATACCGATTATTCATTTGATCTCCTGTATGGAGCCAGAAACAAATTCTTAGGTAATATGGATTATTTTTCTGTGTTATCAAAGAGCGTTTCCGATGCAGGCTTAGTCGATATATATGCTAAAACTAACCTGGCATTTAACAGCAAAAATAGTTTGCGTGTAGTTTATCATAATTTTTCTACACAAAAAAGTATCCCCGACCCTGTTAATAATACAGCTAAATTAAAAAAATCTTTAGGTGATGAAATTGATATTATGTATAAATACAAAGCTGAATTGCCGGCAGAATTAAGAGTAGGATTGTCATTGTTTAATGCCACAAAAAGTATGGAGATTCTTCAGGGAGTTAATGGTAATGCGGCAAATACACAATACTTCATGTGGATACAATTAGCCTTTTCGCCTGAGATTTTTTCTTCAAAAAATTAAGGGATTAAGGATTGGGCTCATCCAAAAAACCCCCGGTTAATCGTGTTAAGGTAGTATTAGAATATATCAGATTATAAATTGATTGCAGTTGATTTAAGGCAGAGGTTAAATAACTTAACTGAATATCGCGATAATTAAATGAGTTTATTGCCCCTGATTTGAATTTTTCGTCAGCAATTTGCATATTCATTTCTGCTGCTTCCAGGCTTTCATTGGCTACATTCAGAAGTGTTTTACGTAAATTGTAAACATCATATTCATTAAATAACTGATTTGTTAAGCTATGTTTCATTTCATCAGTTTCAACCTGAGTTATTTCTTCGTTTATTTTTGCAATGTTTATAGCTCTTTTGCGATTTCCTGCCGAATAAAGATCGTACGATAAAGATACATTCCCGTAAGGTGTAAATGCTTCGCTGTAAACATCTTGCGTTTCGGAGTTAATCCATGAATACGAATTATCAACACCAGCCGATAAACTTACCTGGGGATAAAGCGAACTCCTTTGTAAATCAATTTCATTCTTTTGTAATAATAGGTTTGCATACTGATTTTGCAAAGTTTGATTATTGGCCAACATCTTGTCTATTAAATCTCCTAAAATATATTCAGTAGTATCCGAATTAAATTCTTCGGAGAAAGTCCATGTTTGTTGTGATACCTCGCCTAGCAAAAAGTTAAAATTTCGGATGGTATTACGCAAAATAACTTCCTGATTTAAATACAAAGATTTATCGTTCAGATAAATGTTTTTTGCCAACAAAACATTATATGTAACCGACCCACCAATTTCATAACGAACCAGCTCATAATCATACCTGTCTTTTGAAAGTAACATTACTTTCTTTAAAACATCCAGTCTTTCTTTCTGCAATAAAATATTGTAATAATCCATTACTACATCTTGAATAGTACTTTCCACAACAACTGCAGAACGACCCTTTGTAAGATTTTCAAGTTTCTCCAGTTTATCTTTTGTAATATTTACTCTAAATCCATTGAAAATAGTCCAGTTTAAACCAATACCACCGGAAATTATGTTTGATGTAGTATTATTTATTAATTCCTGACTATTGGCTGATGATGCACTAAAGCCTATGGTAGGATATCTTCCGGCGGTTCCCCAGCTATTATTTATACTGGCAATATCAATATCAGATTTTGAGATAATAATTCCATAATTATTTGTAAGTGCTTTTTCTAAAGCATCTGAAACACTTAAAGCAGTTTCCTGTGATTTCACCGATAAAGCAGAAAAAACAATTACTGCTAAAAGAATATATAGTATAAAACTCTTTTTACTCATCTTGACTTCGTGTATTTGTTTCGTACTTTATTTTACGTTTTTTTAAGATTATAGCTACCTCAACATCTTCTCGTTTAGGTCGAATTCCTGTCCACAATAATTTTAAATAAACTCTCACATCATTTAACAACATAATTAAAACCGGGAAAAATATCAGAATAAATATCGTACCAATTGCTACTCCATAAGCCAAACTAATTGCCATTGGAATAAGAAACTGAGCCTGTACGCTTTTTTCAAGAATCATTGGGAATAACCCGACTGATGTTGTCACAGTGGTAAGAATAATAGGCCTTAACCTAAGTTTTCCTGCTTCAACAATGGCATCATGAACTTTTCTACCTTCAAGTAAACTACTATCGTATTTCGAAAGAAATACGATAGCATCGTTAATAATTACCCCCGTTAGTGCAACCATTCCCCAAAGACTCATTAATGATAAAGGCTTCCCGTGAATTCCATGCCCCCAGAATACTCCAAGCATTGATAAAGGTATCATAGCCAATATTATTAAAGTTTGATTAAAACTTTTAAAATGAATAATCATAATAAAAATAATAATTAGAAATGCGATTGAAAAATATGGTATAATTTTAGCCATTGCTTCATTTCCTGCTTTTTGTTGGCCCTGATATTCATATCGAATACCTGCAAACTGAGCTTCAACATCGGGCATTATTTCACGTGTAATTTGATCTAATATTTCAGGAACAGGAGCCATTGGATTAACAGTTTCTGCTTCAACCCTAATTTCTCTTGAACCATTATAACGATTAATTGCAACAGGGCCTCTTTCCATATGATAATCGACCAACTCGGTTAAAGGGAATTCTCCTTTAGCCGTTTTAATTTTCATATTTTCCATTTGTCCTATAGTAAGGCGATCCGATTTTGGATAACGCACCCAAATACGCAATTCATCACGGCCTTCCTGTAATCGCTGCGCCTGTCCTCCATAAAATCCCTGTCGTACCTGTTGTGCTATCGTATTTTCGTCTAAACCAAGAAAATATGCTTTAGGTTTTAATTTTAATCTAATCTCCTGCTTTCCTAAAGCTACATTTTCATTAATATCTTTTAATTGTGGTAACTCCGACAAACGGTTCATTAAATATTCCTTTGCTTCATCTAATTCCTGTAAGTTTTTAGACATTAAACTTATTGAAACAGGTGATCCCCAACGATTTCGACCTGCTACAGTAAATTTTCTTGATTCCGGAACTTGTCCAATTTTCTTTCTTACCCGATTAGCAATCTCATGCCCGCTTATATCTATCCCTTCCAGATTTATCGGATAAATCCTGAGATTTCCGGCATGTGAACCAATCTCCTGACCGCTAAATGAACTTCCCACAGATTTCATGACCAAATCAATAATATCTTCTTCCAGATTAAATTCTTTTGTAAGCTCTTTATTTACTTCCCAAACATCCAATTCAAATTTATCTAAATACGCTTTTGTTTGTTTTTCACCATCGCCCGGAGTAAAAGCTATATTGACTTCAAAATTATCAAAATCGACCATCGGAAAGAAAGTATTCTTAATATGGCCACCGGCAACCAAACCAACAGTAATTAAAAACAATGCAACCGGAATTCCGATTACTGCATGTCGCCATTTTAACAACCAAATCAAAATATGATGGTAAATATCATCACGTAACCAAATAATAAATCGTTCGAAATACTTTTTTATACCTCTTTTTTTCTTTTCTAAACTTTTACGACTAAGTATCATATTACTACTCAGGTGAGCAGGTAAAACAAAAAATGCTTCAAATAAAGAAAAGAACAAACTTGCCACAACCACAATTGCCATATGATACATCATTTCCATTCGTGTTCCTGTCAGTAACAATAATGGCACAAATGCAATAATAGTTGTAGTAACCGAAGTTAAAACAGCAGGCATAACTTCCATTGTACCATCAACAGCAGCTTTCATAGGTGTTTTACCTTTTTCGAAATGCAGGTATATATTTTCTGCTATTACAATTCCATCATCCACCAGAATTCCAATTACCAGTATCATTCCAAATAAGGATATCATATTTATGGTAATACCTGCAAGATTCGCATAAATAAACATTGCCAGGAAACTAAACGGGATACCCCATGAAACCCATAAGGATAACCGCACACTCAGAAACATGGATAATACAATAATTACTAAAACCAAACCAATTAAGCCATTCTTTGTAAGAAGGTTTAAACGACTATCTAAGAGCTCTAAAAAAGAGAATGATATTTCTAATCTCACTCCATGATTTTCAGCATTAAATTCTTCTGCATATTTCCTGGCATATATTGTAATCTCTTCCAGGTCTTCCTCAGGTAATTTATCAACACCAATAAATACAGCATTTCTATCATTAATCCATGATTTGTTTGATGTATCAGCAAATTTCTTTTTTACTTCGGCAATATCACGAATTCTTATAAAACCTCCATCAGATTTTCCTCGAACAATAATGTTTCCAATTTTAACAGGGTTGGTACTTCTGGAGCGAAGACGAATCAATAACTCTTCTTCATCAGATTTAATCTGACCACCGGAAATATCCTGATTATTTAATTGTATTGCTCTTATAATTTCACTTATAGTAATCTTGTAACGAAGTAATTCCTCTTCCTTTACTTCAACTGAAATTTCAGGCGGTGGAAAACCTGATACTGTTACCTGACTCATAACTCCGGAGTTCATTAGATCTTCCTCTATTCGCTGACCATATTCTTTTAAAGTCATTAAATCAACATCGGATTCTCCGGCAGAAACTAATGTCATATACAATGCCCCTGCTCTTGATCTGCGTTTTGCAACTATAGGCCGTTCAGCTGCCGTTGGTAATGACGAAATTCCATCAACCGCTGTTTTAACCTCCATTAAAACTTCATCAATCGGATATTCTCCTGTCGTTTCAATAGTTACTCTTGCACTATTTTCAACAGATGTCGAATTTATTTCCTTGATACCAACCAAACCCCTGATAGCTTCTTCAATACGCGAAGTAACTCCTTCTTCCATTTCAACAGGCGAAGCTCCCGGGTAATAAACAGATACGGTAATAATCCGACTTTCAGTTTCCGGGAAAAAAGCTTTATTCATGGAAAACAAACTTGCTAATCCGGCTATTAATACAAAAACTATAATAAGATTAGCATATATAGGATATTCAACAAAACGTTCTATTAGTTTCCTCATCATCTTTATTTATTAAAAGTAATTTCTAAAAATTCAAACTTCTTCGTTACTTCAAAATTTTAAATCCATCATTTACGATAGTAAACTCTGTTTTTAAAATTTCTTGCGTCTCGAATTTCACTATTTTTTTAGAAATTACCTAAAGGGTAACCTTCATATATTTTAATATTATTCTTTTTTAGATTTTGCTCCCTTTTTAATTGTTTTTCCTTCTTTTTGTTGTCCTTGAATTTCAACTAAAGTTCCTTCCAAAACATTAATTAAAGGCTGCATAACAATCATTTCTCCTTCTTTTAAACCATTAAATATCAATGATTTTTCGTTTACCTTAATAACATTAATTATTTTCTTCTGCAAGATACCATTGTTGACAACAAAAACTTCGTTAGAATTAAAAACAGCATTTCGGGGAATTTCCATTACATTACTTACAGAACGTCCAGGCAAATTAGCTTTTAAATACTCTCCAACTAAAACTGGTTTTTCTTTTGAATTATTTATTCGAATAAACACTCCTAAAGATTGCGTGTTGGGATCTACAAACTTACTTTTCCTAACTACCTTTCCTTGCCAGTTAGTATTTCGTGATGCAGAAGAAACTTTTACCTTATCACCAATTTTAACCCATTCGGCATCAAATTTTTCCAAAGGCAATTCCAATTCCAAAACATCTGTTTGTATTGCGTGAGCAACTCGCCCTCCCATATTTGTATAGGCTCCTGCTTCCAGATAAACATCAGAATAAGTTCCTTTAAATGGAGCAACAACAGTATGGCGGCTTAACTGCAGTTCATCTTTTAAAATTCCGTAATAATCACTCAACACATTCCTGCTGGCAAGGAAAATTTCCAATTTCTCACTTTTCAATTCAGGAAGATCGGGAAGTTTTTTGTTTACGTCAATTGAAGTAAAAAACTCCCTAAATTGAGTATCATATTCAGGATAATCAATTTTTATATCGGGTAAAAGATTTGCTAATGAATTTAAGAACTGACTCTTTTTAGATTTCAATGCTAAAACAGCTTCATCCGTATAAATAGTAAACAACACGTCGCCTTTGGAAAACTCTGCACCTTTTTTTAACGGAATATTTGATTTTAATATTTTCCCCGAAGCCTCAGCAACAACATCAATTTCTGAAACTGATGTTAATCTGCCGGTTGCAAATACAGGAGAAATAATTGTTTTATATTTTACTTTTTCAGCTTTAACTAATCGTTTAGCAACTACTACCGGTCGTTTAAAGGGTTTTTCTTTCTGCGCTATTAAAAACTTCATTAATCCAAATGCCATACCAACAATAAAAATAAAGGCGGCAATAATGACTATCCTTCTGTCAATCTGTTTCATATTATAAGAATATTATATAAGTATTTTTGACCCCAAATTTTGAAAATTATTACACTTAAGACAAAAATACTTAAACAAAGTTTAAATTTTTCTCTCCCAAATAAACTTTATATTTAATTTCTGATTTTAATATCTTAGTAATAAATGATTGAGAATGGCAACCCAGAAGTTAAATAATAACCATCAAGTCTGATTACTCTTTTGCAAACCAAGACTTATTATCTTTTTTAAAGTCAATAAAATGTTTGTATATAGTTCCTAATAAATGAGAAACACCTAAAACAATTAAAATTCAGTATTAACCTCAGTTCGAGATAAGAATAAATTTACAGAAAGCAAATAGAGTGTGAGATTTGAAGAAGAAATCTTGCAGCAATAACGGGTTATTTCAAAAGGTT
>DAOWML010000021.1 GCA_030643125.1 Bacteroidales bacterium | reverse complement strand
CAGACTCTGACAAAGCATACGTTAAACGAATCAATAGGGATAATGTTAAGAAGTTATACAAGGGCTATTAATAAACAGAAAAATACGACTGGCTCGTTATTTAAAGAGCATACCAAAGCCGAATGTTTAAATTGTCCTGATGGCATAACTCCGTCTTTTATTACGAAAAACGGGATTACTCAAATAAATTCTACAAACCCTGAAAAAGAATACCCGCAAGCTTGTTTTAATTATATACATCAAAATCCGATAAAAGCGAACCTGGTTTTAAAAGAAACCGATTGGGAATTTTCTTCTGCAAAAGATTATTTGGGGTTGCGTAACGGAACTTTAGTCAATAAAACTATAGTGAAGCAATGGGAATTAAATGTAAGAGAAAAGTGATAGTATAGTGTAGTGAGGGGATGACTTCAAGTCATCCTGTATGTCAGTCAAATGCAAAATTACAAACAGGTGAAATATTAGAATTAAAATTAATCCGGTCATTTTTTATGATTGGATTTTTAGTTGACATTCTTTATTAATTCCGTAAATTTATCTTTTTTAACTATTGTTTAATCATTAAAACTATGAAAATGGGAGCAGGTTTATTCTGGGGAGCTTTATTAATTCTTATCGGATTAGGAATTGTTATTCGCGTTGTTTTTAACATTAATTTCCCCCTCGTTAAATTCGTTATTGCATTCTTTTTTATTTTTATTGGAATAAAATTACTGATTGGTAATTTTAATTTCTGGCATGGGCATGTTGATGAAAATACAACCATCTTTAGCGAAAGCAGAATAGATGGCCAGGACGAAAATTTTAAAGAATACAATATTATTTTTGGTAGTTCGATTATCGATTTACGAAATATTGATCTTTCTGAAGGCTCAAAAGAGATTGAAATTAACACTATTTTTGGAGGAACAATTTTAAAAATTGATGAAAAAACTCCTGTTAAGATAAAAGCTGATGTAGTGTTTGCTAATGCTAAACTACCGAATGGAAATACTGCTTCATTTGGTACAGGAAGGTATGAGAGTGATACTTTCAACAGAGATACAAACCATATTTATATAAAAGCTGATGTAGTTTTTGGCGATCTTAAAGTTAAAAGTTATTAAGAGTTTTATATATTACCTTTATATATTAAGTAGGCTCACGATATATCGTGAGCCTATTTAATTCTGATCTTTCTTTTTGCTATCATGTTGCGAACCTACTGTTTTTTATTTGTCCATATCTATTTTTTAAAATAATCAAAAGCCTTTTTAATAGAATCTTTAACTTTATGTTGATTTTCCTCAAAACCGTCTTTTAATTTTTGCCAGTTATCATCTTGCGATTCTTTAAGTTCTGTCAACTTTTCTTCAAGCTTTCCTTTGTGTTTTTTTATGTTTTCAACTTGTTCTTTAATTTTAACTTTAATTTCTTCATTTGCATGTTTTGCCTTATCCTCTAATTCATCAATCTTAACTGAAAAATCTTCAATCCAGATTTCGGCTTGCTCAGAAAAACTTTGTTTGTCGGCATTAACTATTTCAATGAATTCTTCAAATTCTGAAACAAAAACATTCCACTTTTCCTGGCTTGCATTTTTTAATTCATCAAATTTTTGATCCAGTTTTTCTCGTTGATTTTTAAGAGATTTTATTTTTTTATCAAACTCACCTAATCCGCTCTTTGCATTGAGCTTTGCTTCAAGGGCCTTTGCTTCAAGCTCATAAATTTTAGCTTTAAGCTGTTTAACAATTATTTCAGCCCGGATTTCATATTCATTTCTTTCTTTCATGATTTGTTAGTATTTATTGTGTTGATAATTAGCGTTATAAGATACAAAAAATAAATTGAATATCAAATTTTATTTTAAATCTTAAAGCATAAATTTGTTAGTATGCCAATTATCAGGTAATTTGCCGGTATTAATACATCTCGTAAATTAATTTAAATAATTTATGATTACTGTAACCGACCAAATGGGGCGAAGGGTAAATCTAGCTCAAAGCCCGACTAAAATAATATCTCTCGTACCTTCAATTACAGAACTGCTTTTTGATTTAGAGTTAGATAATCAAATAGTTGGAATTACAAGGTTTTGTATTTATCCAAAAGAAAAAGTAAAAAGTAAAATAATAGTCGGAGATACTAAAAATGTTGATTCAGATTTAATAAACTCGATAAAACCTGATTTAATTATAGCATCGAAAGAAGAAAATACAAAAGAGGAAATAGAAGCCTTAATGGATAATTTAAATGTTTATGTTAGCGATGTTAAAACTTTCAGCGATGCTCTTGAACTTATCAGAGATATTGGTATTTTGACTAATAAGGAGAAAAATACAAGTTTGTTAATAGAAAATATTGAACATCAGTTTAAACAATTAAAAAAGACTATTTCTTCGAAAAGAAAAGTTGCGTACTTAATTTGGAATAATCCGATAATGACTATTAATAGTGATACTTTTATAAATGACATGTTAAATATGGCAGGTTATAAAAATGTTTTTGAAAACAGGAAAGAAAGATATCCAATAATTTCTGTTAAAGAAATTAGAAATAAAAAACCTGAATATATACTTTTATCTACAGAGCCATATTCTTTTACAGACGATCATGTTGTAGAGTTTAAAAGAGATTTTCCTTTTACCAAAGTGATATTGGTAGACGGAAAGAAATTCTCATGGTACGGATCGCATTTAATAAAAGTTCCTGCATATTTCAAACAAATGTATTAAGTTTGTTACATCAATTTAAAAATAAAATTATGGACAAAATAGCTGTATTTCCCGGAACATTTGATCCGTTTACGGTAGGGCATGAATCTATTGTAAACAGGGCGCAGGTACTATTCGATAAAATATATATAGCTGTTGGTTATAACCCCCAAAAGGATGCACTGTTTTCGCTTGATGACAGGAAAATATTTATTAATCAGGTGTTCGAGGAAAATTCGAAAATCGAAGTAATTCATTTCGAAGGCCTTACAATAGATATCTGTAAAAGTCTGGGTGCAAAATATATACTTCGCGGATTAAGAACAGCTGCCGATTTTGAATATGAAAGGGCAATTGCTCAGGTTAATAAAGCTATGTACGAGGGTATTGAGACGGTATTCTTTTTAACTATGCCGGAACATACTCCGATAAATTCTTCAATTATCAGGGATATTCTCCGTCATGGTGGTGATGCAAGCAAGTTTATTCCGACAAAAATGAAAATCGAGAAAATAAAATAATCATTGTAAAAATGCTAAGAAGTAAATTGTTGATAATACTCTTTGTATTACCCCTGGCACTTTTTGCCGAAAAAGTTGTCTTAAAAGCTAATGTGCCTGAATATGTTGGCAAAACATTTACTTTTTTAACTTTCTATGATCGAATTACTTATGCTGAAAAAGAGCTTTGTACTTGTGTTATTGAGGATAATGGAGATTTTTCATGTTCTTTCGAAACAGATGAGACAACATATGTATTTCTCCATTTAGGAACATACGAAGCTTTTATATTTGTTGAGCCGGGAAAAGAATATAATCTCTTGTTCCCGGAAATGAAAGAAAAAACATTGGCAGATGAGCTGAATCCTTATTTTGAACCTGTTCGATACCATCTGGGAATTGAGAACTCTTCAGAATCAGAACTAAATTACCAGCTTGCGTTTTTCGATGCTGTTTACTCTAAAATGGCCGAAGATAATTCGTATTTAATTTATAGTAAGTCAAACAAACTGAATGTTGACGAATCGGTCCTAAAAGTAGATTCTCTTTTTTCAGATGTATCAAACAAATTTTTTAATGATTTTAAAAAGTATAAATATGCTTCATTCCGTCATTTGTCTTATCAGGAAAAAATGAAGAGTATTTCTAATACATACTATTTAAACAACGAGGTGCTTTATCAAAATCCTGCATATATGGATTTATTTAATCAGGTTTACGATGAGTATTTTTTATATTTTGGAAGAACTGAAACAGGAAAACAGATATATAATGATATCGGCAAATTAAAAAGTATAAAATCCTTAAAGCGAACTTTAGGTCTGGATTCGGTATTAACAAATGATACATTAAAAGAACTTGTGATCTTAAAATGTTTACACGATGAATTCTATAACGACAAGTTTTCCCGATCGGCAATGTTAACTGTACTTGACTCGCTTGAAATTCAAACTAAGATAAATGAGCACAAATTAATTGCTAAAAATATTCGTGAAAAGGTTACTAAACTTATGGTTGGATATAAACCACCTGTTTTTGAATTGCACGATTTGGACAGCAATTTGATTTCTTTAGATTCTTATAAAGGAAAGTATATTTATTTAGGTTTTTGTACAAGTATTAGTTATGCGTGTATTAAAGAGTTTGCCATGCTCGAAAAACTTTATGAAAATCATAAAGATCATTTTGAAATAATTGTGATTTGTATGGATGAAAGTCTTTCTCAAATGAAGCGGTTTGTTAAGATGAAAGGATATCCATTCAAATTTTTGTACTATGGTAATCAACCTGATGTGTTTAAAGATTATGATATTAGAGCTTTCCCAACATATTATTTTATTGATAAAGAAGGTAAACTTGCAATTTCACCAGCTCCTTCGCCGGATCAAAATGCCGAGTTTGTAATATTTCAGAAAATGAGAGCGAATGGTGATATTTGAAACTCAAAACTATTAAACTATATCACCTCACCTTTTTTCAAAACTTCAATAATTGAAGGGAAAGTATTATTTGTAATTTCATCAAGATTATCAGTTTTTATCCATTTAGCTTCCGTAATATCTTCTTCTATTTGTGGTTTGGGTTCCTGGTTTCCCTTATGAAGCATTTTGTACCAAAATGTTCGTTTCAGAATATTTTTCCCATTTAATATATACGTATGATAGGTAATTTCAAGAAGTTTTAATATTTCAAGATTTCCTATTCCACATTCTTCTTCAACTTCCCTTAATGCACCGATTTCCGGCAGTTCATTTTTTTCTAATTTACCTTTTGGTAAATCCCATTTACCTCGTCGATGAATCACTAAAATGGTATCATTATCGCCTTTTACCATTCCCCCGGCTGCTTCGATAAGTTTATAAAGTTTTGTGAATTTCTTAAAAGCATGATCAATATCTTTATAAACAATATATAAACTGTTTAATTCAGAATTATTTAAAAAAATATTCAAAGCTGTTTTTAGTTGCTTTTTATTCTTAAAGTAATGAATCAGAGTTTTGTTATTCTCAATACACTTACGATCTTTTTCAACAAAAAAAACTGTTCGATCCTTGTAAAAAACTTTATACATTTGTGGTATGGAAAATTTAGAGAAAAAAATTGCTCAATCACTATTACAAATTAAGGCAATAAAGTTGCAACCTGCAAATCCTTTTACCTGGGCTTCGGGCTGGAAATCACCTATTTATTGCGATAACAGAAAAACATTGTCATATCCTGAAATCAGAGATGAAATCAGAGACGGATTTATAAAAATAATTAAAGAAAAATATGGAACACCGGATGTTATTGCGGGTGTTGCAACAGGTGCAATAGCAATTGGCGTTTTAGTAGCTGAAGCAATGAATTTGCCTTTTATATATGTGCGTCCAAAACCCAAAGAACATGGTTTGGGTAATATGATCGAAGGTGAAATTCCGGCAGGCAAAAAAATTGTTGTTATTGAAGATTTAATTTCAACAGGAAAAAGCAGTTTAAAAGCTGTTGAGGTATTAAGAGATGCTAATGTTGAGGTTATAGGGATGGCTGCAATTTTCAATTATGGGTTTAAGATTTCTGAGCAAAATTTTAAGGAGGCAAAGCTTAATTTGTATACTTTAAGTAATTATGATGTTTTAATAAAAACTGCATTAGAATCAAAGTACGTAAAAGAGTCAGATGTGGAAACACTTAAAAATTGGAGGCTCGATCCTGAAAAATGGGGGAATAAACGAATTAGAAACTAGAAATTATAATGGGTAAATATACTAGCAAGATTGGTAAGATTAATAAATCGGATGAACTGATTTATAATTTCCTTACAGATTTCAATAACTTAAAATCAGTGATACCTTCTGATAAAGTAAAAGATTTTGAAGCGACTGAAGATACGTGCAAATTTAATATTGAAGGAGTTGGACAGACCGGATTAAAGATTATTCAAAAAGAACCTAACAAACTTATTAAGATTACAAGTGATGGAAAATCACCTTTTAGTTTTTTCTTTTGGATACAATTAAAACCAATTGAAAATTCCGAAAATACAACAGCAATCAAATTAACCTTAGATGCTAATTTAAATCCTATGATGAAAATGATGGTTGGCAAACACCTTCAAAAGGGAATTGATGCAATGCTTGATCAAGTTGTGGCTTTTTTTAATGAGAAGATTAAAGATGAGTAATCTTCTAAATTATAAATTCAATCTCTTTAAAATCAAACTCCTTTTTCTCCTGGTTTTCAGTTAAAATTTGCAGATGCCCAAATTCATTAATTCTGGTTATTTTGGCTTTAAATATTTTATTGTTACTTGAGTAGTTATGAAATTCATTATACCTGTAAAGGCATTTTATATATTCCTTATTAATTTCTTCAAATTTTCCGGCTTTAAGTTTATCATAAAAGAAACGAATATTACTCCTTATTTTAACAATTTCCTGATCAATAGAATAAGTCTTTTTAGTAATTTGATTTAACGAAACAGGATTAGGAGCATCACTTAAAAAGAGTGTCTGGTTAAGATTTAACCCAATGCCAATAATGCTTTGATTTATATTCGATCCTTTAATAATATTCTCAATTAAGATTCCGGCAAGTTTTTTATTTTGGTAATATATATCGTTTGGCCATTTAATTTTAATGTAATTTGTTTTTGCCCGCATATAATTAACAATACCTAATGATACTACTTTTGATAAAAGAAAGTTTTTGTCAACTGGTAAAAAATCAGGATATAATACAAGACTAAATAAAAGGTTTTTTCCTTTTTCACTTTCCCATGTATTATTTTCGAGTCCTTTTCCCGAACTTTGAAATAAAGTAGAAATTATTGATCCTTCGGGGTATTTTGATTTTTTTAAAAGATCGGAAAAATAATTATTGGTTGAATTTACCGAATTGAGTTTAATTATTTTTTGCCAGCTTTCCATTTCTATTTTTTTGTAAAGTTATCTTGAAATATGACAAAAGTTAAAAAATCATGACAATTTCTTTAAAAATGGTTCAATAAATCCTAAAAAAATGACAATTTTACCGTCTAAACAAATCATTACTTATAACTGTTTAAAAGGAATGATTTTTGATTAGTGAAGACTTTCAGACACAAAATTTGGAAACAATAATCAGAAGATAAACAGAGTTTTAAAAATAAATGGTAATTTCATTACCTTTGCCAAAAAAAATGATTGAATGGTTAAACAAAAAAACAAGCTTAAATTAAATACAAAAGAAATAGTTAGCGCAGTGATTGAAGGTATATTAAAGAAAAAGGGGAAGGATCCTATAAGTTTAGATTTAACAAAAATAGAAAATTCGGTTTGTAAATATTTTATAATTTGTCATGGTGATTCAAATACTCAGGTTGAAGCTTTGGCAGATTCAGTTATAGAAACAGTACGAGAAGAAACAGGTGAAAAAGTTTGGCATAAAGAAGGCCTGAGCAATGCAACATGGGTATTGCTTGATTATAGCGATGTTGTAGTTCATGTATTCCAAAAAGAATACAGAGACTTATATAAGTTAGAAGAACTGTGGGCTGATGCAAAACTTACCCGATATGATGACACCAAAAATAATGGAGAATTTTAATAATGGTTGATAATAAACAAAATAGCAAAAAACCAACTAATAGGCCAGGTTCAGATAAGCCAAAACCAAAATTTAATGTTTACTGGATTTATGGATTAATAGCAGTAGTCTTTATTGGATTGCAACTTTTAAGTTTTACGCCAAAACCAACTGAAATTTCAATGCAGGAGTTTGAGCGTAATATGCTTAAAAACGGAGATGTTGCAAAAATCGTTGTGGTTAACAAAGAAAGAGCAAATATTTATATTAAAAAAGATCGGTTAACCGATGCAAGGTATAAGGACTTACTCGAAAATAAATTTGCTCGTTCTTCTGAAGATGGGCCACATTTTTTCTTCACCATTGGTTCAATGGAATATTTTGAACGATGGATAAGTGAAGCTCAAGAAGATTATTTACGAGGGGAGTATATAGAAATTAGTTATAAATCGAAACCTAATTATATGCGTGATATTATTGGATGGTTACTTCCAATATTTATTATTTTGGCTATATGGCTTTTTATATTTAAAAGAATGTCGAAAGGTGGTGGTGGCCCCGGTGGAGGAAATATATTTAGTGTTGGTAAATCAAAAGCTCAGCTTTTCGATAAAGAAAGCGATATAAAAGTTGACTTTAAGGATGTGGCCGGTTTAGAAGAGGCCAAAGTTGAAGTTCGCGAAATAGTTGATTTTTTAAAAACACCAAAAAAATACACAGATCTTGGAGCTAAGATTCCAAAAGGAGTTCTTCTGGTTGGCCCTCCCGGAACAGGTAAGACATTAATGGCAAAAGCTGTTGCCGGCGAAGCTAATGTTCCTTTCTTTTCAATGTCAGGTTCTGATTTTGTTGAAATGTTTGTTGGTGTCGGGGCTTCGCGTGTTCGCGATTTATTTAAGCAAGCAAAAGAAAAAGCTCCATGTATCATTTTTATTGATGAAATTGATGCAATTGGCCGTGCTCGTGGAAGAAATCCAAATTTAGGAGCTAACGACGAACGTGAAAATACATTAAACCAATTATTAACCGAAATGGATGGTTTTAGCAATAATGTTGGTGTAATTATTATGGCTGCTACAAACCGTGCTGATATCCTTGATAAAGCTTTAATGAGGGCAGGTCGTTTCGATCGTCAAATACATCTTGAGTTACCGGATATTAACGAACGAAGAGATATTTTCAAGGTACATTTAAAACCGATTAAAATAAAAACAAATCTTGATGTTGAATTTCTCGCGAAACAAACTCCGGGATTTTCTGGTGCTGATATTGCTAATGTTTGTAACGAATCGGCATTAATAGCAGCTCGTAAAGAAAAGAAAACTGTTGAGCGCCAGGATTTTCTCGATGCAGTTGACAGGATAGTTGGCGGTATGGAGCGCAAAACCAAAATTATTACTAAAGAAGAAAAACGAACCATTGCATTTCACGAAGCAGGTCATGCCACTGTAAGTTGGCTGTTAGAATATGCTCATCCTCTTGTAAAAGTAACCATCATTCCTCGCGGACGTTCGCTGGGTGCTGCCTGGTATTTACCCGAAGAAAGACAAATTACAACACGTGATCAGTTATTGGATGAAATGTGTGCTGCCCTTGGCGGAAGAGTTTCAGAAGAGTTAATTTTTGGGAAAATATCAACAGGAGCAATGAACGATTTGGAAAAAATAACCAAGCAGGCTTATGCTATGATTGCTTATTTTGGAATGAGCGAAAAAGTGGGACATGTTAGTTTTTACGACTCTTCCGGTCAAACTGATATGACATTTACAAAGCCTTATAGCGAAAAAACTGCCGAACTAATTGATAAAGAAGTTAAGGATTTGATTGAAGAAGCATATAAGCGCTCTTTTGAAATCTTAAAAAAACACAAAGACGGTTTAACCAAGCTGGCGGAGATTCTTTTAGAAAAAGAGGTTATTTTTGCCGAAGACCTTGAAAAGATTTTTGGTAAACGACCATGGAAAACTCAGCATGAAAAAGAAGCTGAAGTAAAAAAGGAACTTGAAGAGAAAAAGAAAAATAATAAGACTGCCCGCCTGTCTGCCGATAAGGAAGGTCCGTCAGGAAGAAAAACAAAAGCTAAAAAGCCTGTAGACAAAGAGGGTAAGTAAAATTTTGAATAAAATTTATAGAATTGAATAATTTAGTTCAACGCACTATAACCGGGATAATATTATTATTAGTAGTTGTTGGTGCAATAACATTCGGAAAAATAAGCTTTTTTATATTATTCGAATTGATAATAATTGGTGCAATGTATGAGTTTTATACATTAGCCGAAAAGAAAAAGTTTAATCCTTTAAAAGTTTATGGAATAGTAATTGGCACAACCGTTTTTGCTGCCAATTATTTTTTTGTAAATGACTTGATAAGTGCTCAGGTATTTTTAGTAATAATTCCGATAGTAATAAGTGTTTTTATAATTGAACTCTATCGTAAGTCGGAATATGTTTTTTTAAATATTGGGTTTACTTTATTAGGTGTTTTGTATATCGCAATACCTTTGTCTTTTGCAATTTACATTGTATTTTCAGATGAAATAAATTACAATTCACATCTATTACTTGGCTTCTTCTTTTTAACATGGGCTTTTGATACTTTAGCTTATGTTTTTGGAGTATCATTTGGCAAACATCGTTTGTTCGAAAGAATTTCTCCTAAAAAATCATGGGAAGGTTTTATTGGTGGAACATTGTCCGGTTTAGGTGTAGCTTATGTAATATCAATTTTTTATACTGAATTGAGCTTTTTCCATTGGGCTGTATTATCAGTAATAATTTCAGTTTTTGGTACTTATGGCGATTTAGTCGAATCATCTTTCAAAAGAAATATTGATGAAAAAGATTCCGGAAATATCTTACCGGGACATGGAGGTGTTTTAGATAGATTTGATGCCGTGTTATTCACCTTGCCGCTATTTTATGTATATTTGCAGTTTATACAGTAAATTTTAATATTTTAAAAAATGACTATACATAAAGAAGGACGACTAACAGTTGCTCTGGTTTTTATTGTGTTAGTAGCTAGTAATCTACTAGTGTGTTTTTTCTCAAGTTATCTAATGTTAACATGGGCGATAGGCGTAGTATCTTTTTTATTTTTTCTAGTTATTGTTCGTTTTTTCCGTAAGCCAAACAGACCATTAATTACAGATGGCAATACTATTTATGCTCCTGCCGATGGCACTGTTATGGTAATAGAAGAAACCACTGAAGATGAGTTTTTTAAAGATAAACGAATACAAGTATCCATATTTATGTCAGTTTGGGATATACACATAAATTGGTTTCCTATAACAGGAATTATAAAATACTTCAAATATCATCCCGGTAAGTTTTTAGTTGCCTGGTTACCAAAAGCTTCAACCGAAAACGAGCGTACAACAGTTGTTTTAGAAGATAAGAACAAAAGACAAATTCTTGTAAGACAGATTGCCGGAATTCTTGCCCGGCGAATTATTTCTTATGTCAAAGAAGGAAACGAAGTAAAACAAAATTCAGAATTGGGGTTTTTCGATTTGGGTCGCGTGTGGATGTTTTCTTACCGCTTAATGCTAAAGTTCATGTTGAGTTAGGCCAAAAAACCAGGGGAACGCAAACTGTTATCGCAACATTGTAAAGTCAATAAATCTATCTTCCCTGCCTTGTCGGCCGGCAGGTAAATCAATTTTTTTCATTTTTTACTTTTTTATTGATTATTGTGTGTTGCTTATTGAGTGGTTTTTTCTAAATAACATTAATGGTTAATGTCGAAATAAACATTACCAACCTTATTAAACATAGAGCCGTTTTTTTAGCTCTGTCAATCAAAATAATTATCAATATTAATTCTATAGAGTTTTCCCTTATCGAAAATAAAGGTGTATTTTGTTCCTTCGCCTATCATTTGTAGGCTGTCTGATTTAAATTTTAGATCATCTGAGAATCTGCTGGTGAATTCTTCTTTAGTTATTCCAACCCGAATGCCATTCTTTAATTCTATTTGTTTGTTTACAACTTTCCCGGCAAGTAAAAATTCTTGTCCTTGATGTGTTTTATAAAAGAAAATCTCCGAATTTTTATAAGTAAGCTGATAGATAGTATCTGTTTTTTCAGGATAGTGTTTATTTTTTCGTAATAGTTTTTTCGTATTAAACTTAGGCTTGGTAAGACTGGAAAAATTCTCTATGCTTTCTTTAAAACCAAATGGATTTTGTAAAAATTCTTTTTGACTTATAGATTTATATTCAATAGTTGACTTTTGAGAAGAGCATCCAAACAGGCTAATAATTAAAATAATTGTAAAATATTTTTTCATATTTAGCTAAAATACGAAAAAACATTTATATAAAGAATAATGCAACACCGCCCACTGCTATAATTGATCCTATTACTTCTTTCAAAGTAATTTTTTCTTTAAAAAAAATAAGGGCCGGAGGTATAATTAGAACTGGAACAATAGCCATTATGGTTGATGCAACTCCTGTTGTAGTGTGCTTTACCGAAAGCAACGAAAAAGATACTCCAAGGAATGGTCCAAAGAAAGCACCGATGCTTAATCGCGTCATTGCATCCCGGTTTTTAATGGCTTCAATAACTTTTTTCCATCGTTTCATAAAAATAAATATTATTGCAAAACCAACGAATCCGGTAATTACTCTAATTTGTGTTGCTGCAAAGGGATCAAAATCCTGCATTCCGTATTTGCTTAAAACCAGTCCTGCTCCTTGTCCAACAGCACCCCCAAAAGCAAGTAAAATACCTAAAATTGGATATGAAAGTTTAATTTTATTCTTATTCTTGCCTGCCTGCCGGACAGGATTTTCTGCTGCATTTTGATTTTTTGATTTTCTATCCAGGACCACAATCATAATTCCAAGAATGGTTAAAAACATTCCCAGTAAATTTTGAGGTGTTAGGATTTCGCCCATTAAAAGCCATCCAAAAAAAGCTGTAATTGGAGGTGTAAGAGACATGATTAACATGGAAATGCGAGATCCAATTACAACATACGCTTCAAATAATAAAAGATCTCCAATTACAAATCCTACAAAACCTGATAGTGACAACCATATCCAATTATGAGCCGAAGCATCAAATGGTATAAATGAGCCGCGGGTTACCTGACTGTAAATACCAATAAATATAAAAGCAATAAACAATCTTAAAAGGTTTGTCGACAACGATCCCACTTTTTTCCCTGCCGATTCAAAAGCTATGGCTGTTATTGTCCAGAATACTGCTGTTAGCAAAGCAGCATACTCTCCTAAATGTGACTGCAACATAATTTATACTTCTTTCCCAATTTATATTTCCAACAATATTTTATTATCGCTGAAAAAAACTTATTTTAGTTCAGATTTTGTAAACCCGATCAAAGCATTAGATATTAAATTTTAATTAAAGTTTAATAATGAACAGGAATTTACGCTATTTGTTTATTGTTCTTGGAGTTGGCATTGCCGGCTTTATTTTATGGTATTTTAAATCAATAGTTGCATATATTCTTATTTCTTCGGTATTTACTTTAATTGGACGGCCGATTGTTATATTTTTAAATAAATTACAGTATAAAAAACTTAAAATTCCCAATGTTATTTCTGCATTATTAACTGTAGTTCTTTTATGGATTTTAATCCTTGTATTTTTTAGAATATTTATTCCTTTAATTGCGAATCAGGCAAGTGAACTTTCTAGTATTGACGCGGAGTCCGTCATGAGTAATTTGCAGGAACCAATAGATAAAATAGAAACTTTATTTGTTAAATACAATTTAAACTCTAACAATAATCAATCGATGGATCAGTATTTAACAGAAAAGTTTATGTCCGTTTTAAACGTTTCAGTTTTATCAAACTTTTTCGGTTCTATCGCTGGTATTTTTGGAAATATATTTATTGCAGCATTTGCTATTTCATTTATTACATTTTTCTTTTTAAAAGATAGAGGTTTGTTAAATGATGGAATATTATTATTTGTGCCTGATAAATATCTTGAAAAAGCAGAGCATATTTTAATGTCTGTAAAAAAGTTATTAACAAGGTATTTTATTGGAATAATTGTACAAATCAGTGGTATTATTACGCTGGTATCCATTGGATTAACAATTGTCGGGATTGATTTTTCTGATGCTTTGGTAATTGGCCTTGTTGTTGGGCTTTTTAATATAATACCGTATTTAGGCCCGGTAATAGGCGCAATCCTAGGATTGGTGTTGGGTTTAGCTACAAATATTGACTTAGCATTTTACTCAGAATTATTACCTTTATTAGGTTATATGAGCATCGTTTTTATTATT
>DAOWML010000047.1 GCA_030643125.1 Bacteroidales bacterium | reverse complement strand
GGAAATTTGAAGGGAACAAACCTTGTTTAATTGACTTTTATGCAGATTGGTGTCAGCCTTGTAAAATGGTAGCTCCTATTTTAGAAGAATTATCAAAAGAATATGACGGAAAAATTGACATATATAAAGTTGATACAGAAGACCAGCAAGAGTTAGCCGGAATGTTTGGAGTAAGAAGCATTCCTTCATTATTATTTGTTCCAATGGAGAGTCAGCCACAAATGGCACAAGGTGCATTACCAAAAGATTCTCTTGAGAAAGCAATAAAAGATGTCTTAAAGATTAGTGTAGAAGTCTAATCAAATACATATATCTTAATAATTAGCCGGTTTTTATAACCGGCTTTTTTTGTATTATTATTATTTTGATCTACATTTGTTCCGATCAATGGGGTGCCAAATATACAGGCTGAGATCATACCCTTCGAACCTCGTCCGGATAATGCCGGATAGGGAAAAGAGTAAATCAAAAATTTCCCATTGTTTTTCATTAAAGTTGATAAGTACAGTTTGCTATTTTACAAGTAAACACAAATCATTTTTTAATAAAAACAATGATTTATAAAGGTCTTAGGTTAATTTGTAAAATCAGATTTTACTTTCAACTATCCGAATGTTAAACAACAAAAATTAAAAAAATGAAACGGATAGGAATTTTTATCTTATTAATTGCTTTATCACTAACTCTGTTTTCGCAAGAGACAATTACGGGAATTGTAAAAAACCAAAACGGAGAACCATTAATTCGTGCAAATATTGTTATTAAAGAAACCTTTAAAGGAACAGCTACAAATTCAAAAGGTGAATTTAAATTTTCGAAAGTTAAAACAGGTGATTATACTTATATTATATCTTATTTAGGATATAAAACACTTGAGAAAGAAATTTCCGGTGATAATACTAAAAACTTAGTATTCACTCTTGAATTGGCAAACATTTTATCTGAAGATGTTATTGTTACTGCTACCAGGGCTAAAGAAAATGATCCGGTATCATTTACTAATATTGGCAATTCAGACATAAGGGAAAATAACTTTGGACAAGATATCCCCTATTTATTAAGTTCCACACCATCGATTGTTTCTACTTCAGATGCCGGAACAGGAATAGGTTATACATACCTCCGAATTCGAGGAACTGATCAAAACAGAATCAATATTACGATTAACGGAATACCTTTAAATGATTCAGAATCACATGGTGTTTGGTTTGTAAATATGCCCGACTTTTTATCATCGGTTGATAATATTCAAATACAACGTGGTGTTGGAACTTCAAGCAATGGTTCTGCTGCTTTTGGCGCAACATTAAATTTACAGACAAAAACTTTTAATAAGAATGCATATGCAGAAATTAATTCGTTTGCGGGATCTTTCAACACTTTTAGAAACTCTGTAAGTTTTGGAACAGGTTTAATTAATAATAAATTCTCTTTCGATGGCCGTCTGTCAAAAATAGTTTCTGATGGTTATATTGACAGGGCTGAATCAGATTTAGAATCATTTTATTTATCGGGAGCATATTACACAAGCAAAAGCTTATTAAAAGCAAACATTATTTCCGGTAAAGAAAAAACTTACCAGTCGTGGAATGGCGTTCCAAAAGTAAGGTTAGAAAACGACTTTGATGGAATGCAACAGTATCTAGATCATTGGTTAATAGATCAGGAAGAGTACGATCATATGATAAACTCAGATAGCCGAACTTATAACTTTTATACTTACGATAACGAAACAGATAATTATCAGCAAGATCATTATCAATTGTTTTATTCTTATGAATTTAGTCCGGCATTTCATATAAATTCTGCATTACACTACACAAGAGGCCGTGGTTATTATGAACAATATAAAAAAGATCGTGATTTTGTTGATTATCAACTCGAAGATGTTATTGTAGATTCAGATACAATTACAAGTACAGACTTAATACAACAAAAATGGTTAGATAATCATTTTTACGGAGGAGTTTTTTCGTTAGATTATCAAACCGGGAAATTGAATTTAACAGTTGGTGGAGGTTGGAATCAGTTTTTAGGTGATCACTTTGGAGAAGTAATTTGGGCGGAGTATGCAAGTAACGGAAATATCAGACATCGATGGTACGAAAACGATGGAGATAAAACTGATTTCAATATTTATGCTAAAGCTAAGTATTTATTATTCGACAAACTAAGCGCATATATTGATCTTCAATATAGAGATATTAATTATTCAATTGATGGTATTGATGATGATTTAAGAAATATAACGCAGAATCATAAATTTGAGTTTTTTAATCCAAAGCTTGGTTTATTTTACCAGGTTAATGATCTTCATTCAGGTTATCTGACATTTGGCATAGCGAATAGAGAACCAAACAGGAGCAATTATACCGATGCCGATCCAGGCAAACCATTACCACAACCAGAAACTCTTTACAATATTGAACTAGGTTATAATTACAAGTCTACAAATACATATTTCAGTTCAAATCTCTATTACATGTATTATATTGACCAGTTAGTTTTAACCGGAGAGATAAATGATGTTGGAGCAGCAATTATGACAAATGTCGATAAAAGTTATAGATTAGGCTTAGAAGTTTCTACAGGAATTAAAATACTTGAAAAACTACATATAAGTGCTAATGCAACATTTAGTCAGAATAAAATCTCCGATTTTACAGAATATGTCGATAATTGGGATACATGGGAACAAGAAGCTAATAATATTGGAGAAACGGATCTCTCATTTTCCCCGAGCATAATTGTAAATGGAAGAATTTCATATGAATTATTTAAGAACTTTAAGACCGAATTCATTTCAAAATATGTAAGTAAACAATACATCGATAATACTTCTAATAACGACAGATCTATTGATCCTTATTTTGTAAATGATTTTAAAATTTCCTATTCTCTAAAAACAAAATCTATTAAAGAGATTGATTTTAATGTACTAATTAACAACATATTTAATCATAAATATGAGTCAAACGCATGGGTATACAGGTATATTTTAGGTGGAGAAGAATTTTTAATGGATGGCTATTTCCCACAGGCAGGAATTAATATACTTGGAGGAATTACTCTAAAATTTTAATTACCTTAAATCCGCAAGCCGTAGCACGGATTTATTGATAATACGCGAATTAATAACAATTTACTGCTATATGTATAAGTTAACCGTACCACGGCTAATTACTTTATCTGTATACGAATAGAAATCAACTTGCGAATATTAGGAATTAAAAAAATACAGAAAAAATTTTCTACATTTTTTACTCTTTGAAAAGTCGATTATATAACGTATATAGAATTATCATAATAAAATATTTTAAAAAAGCAACTTTTTTTGAAACAATTTTGACATAAAATCGTTTATAAAATAGAAATTGGTTCAATGCTTAATTAATTTAAGCAGCGCAAGTAAGATTGTAAAGAAACAGTTTTTTCATTTAAATTTTAGGTTTAATTTTTAGGGTATTAAGAGAGTCAGGAGCAACAGGTTTCTGGCTTTTTTATTTATATGCCATACATATATTGTTTAAAAAAATCTATATTAAGATTTCATTCGTTCATTTTGTTTTTCAAATTTTCATACTTATTTTTTGCCTATTTTTGTGTAAAAGGAAACACTATGCGATTAAAAAATACATTTTACATTCTACTTTTACTACTTATTAATTCTTGTCAGAGCAAAACAGATGAACTGAAAAAAAATGTATTTCGATATAATGAATCGAAAGGAATTGCAACACTTGATCCGGCATTTGCCAAGAGCCAGGTATTAATTTGGCCAACAAACCAAATTTATAATGGTTTATTACAAATGGATAATGAATTAAATATTAAACCATGTATTGCAAAAAAGTGGGAAATATTAAATTCCGGTAAAACATATCAGTTTACATTACGAGATGATGTGTATTTTCATGATCACAATATATTTGAGAATAAACAAGAAAGAAAAGTAACTGCCAAAGATTTTGAATACAGCTTAAACCGTATAATCGACCCTAAAACAGCATCGCCCGGAGCATGGATTTTTAATACTGTGATTAAGGACGGTATAAAAGCAATTAACGATAGTACACTACAAATTCATTTAAAAAATTCTTTTCCTGCATTTTTAGGTTTACTCACTATGCAATATTGTTCAGTGGTTCCAAAAGAGATTATAGACTTTTATGGAGAAGATTTCAGGAATAATCCGATTGGCACAGGCCCTTTTCAGTTTAAGATATGGAAAGAAGGCGAAAAATTGGTTCTGCTAAAAAATCCTGATTATTTCGAAAAAGATAGTTTAGAAAACCCTCTTCCCTACCTTGATGCAGTTTCAATTACCTTTATTAATGATAAGCAATCTGAGTTTCTGGAATTTTTAAAAGGTAATATCGACTTTATATCAGGATTAAATCCAGCAAATAAAGATGAATTAGTTACTAAAAATGGAAATCTGAATCCAAAATATAAAGATCAAATAATTATGATAAATCAGCCCTATTTGAACACTGAATATTTAGGATTTTTATTAGATACTTCGCAATTAAAGGATAAATCATCACCTGTTTTAAACAAAAAAATAAGGCAAGCTATAAATTATGGTTTCGACCGTGAAAAAATGATGAAATACTTAAGAAATAATATTGGATCGCCTGCTTTATATGGTTTTATTCCCAAAGGCCTACCTTCTTATTCTGAGAAAATTACCGGATTCAATTATGATCCTGACAAAACACGAAATTTACTTA
Organism: Bacteroidales bacterium; assembly: GCA_030643125.1. Taxonomy (GTDB): domain Bacteria; phylum Bacteroidota; class Bacteroidia; order Bacteroidales; family UBA12077; genus UBA12077. The sequence continues at coordinate 5,556 of DAOWML010000047.1, read as the reverse complement.
CCGAAGCCGGTTTTCCGAATGGTGATGAACTCCCTCCAATTACATTAACAACAACAAGTGATTATTTGGACTTATGCGAATATATCCAGCAACAATTGGCTCAGTTTGGCATTGAAATAATTATTGATGTTAATACAGGAGCAACTTTCAGAGATATGGTTGCAAACTCCAAGCTGGAATTCTTTAGAGGTTCGTGGATAGCAGATTATCCTGATGCAGAAAATTATCTTGCGCTGTTTTACAGTAAAAATTTCAGTCCTGTCGGGCCAAATTATACTCACTACTTTAACCAGGAGTATGATAAATTATACGAACAAGCAATGCTTGCAGTTAATGACAGCATCAGGTATACTTTGTATAATAAGATGAACCAAATGATTATTAATGATGCAGTTATTGTACCTTTATATTACGACGAAGTTATTCGGTTTGTAAAAAATAACATTTCAGGATTTGAAAGTAATCCAATGAATTTATTAAACTTGAAATACATAAAAAAACAGTCCAATTTATGATACTTGTTGCACATAGTGGATCTACCAATACTGATTGGGTAATTATTGAAAGAGATAAAATTATCTCCTCATTTATTACACATGGATTTAACCCATACTTTACAAAAAGTGAAGAAATATATCATGAGTTAAAAAGTAAAATCCCCAAAAATATTAATATTAATAGTATCAGTAATATCTATTTTTATGGTTCAGGTTGTTCATCACCAGAGTTAAATAGTATTATACACAATGGTCTGAATCAATTTTTTCCTAATTCTGATATAGAAATAAATCATGATTTATTAGCAGCTGCACGAGCCCTGTTCATGCATGATTCCGGCATTGTTATTATTCTTGGAACAGGAGCTAATACTTGTTTATATGACGGGAAAAATATAGTGAAAAATATTCAGTCATTGGGATATATTTTAGGAGATGAAGGTGGAGGCGATTATTTAGGGAAATTATTTATTACTGAATTTCTATATGGAAATCTTTCTGAAAATATACATAAGGATTTTTTAAAGAAGTATAAGCTTAGCAATAATAAAATAATGCACAAAATATATAAAGAACCTAATCCCAATCGGTTTTTAGCATCATTTTGCGAGTTCATTTCAAAGCATAAAGAAGATTCTTTCATGAATACTTTGGTGAAGAAATCATTTACTGACTTATTCCTTAATCACGTTACCAGATATGATAATTATACTAATTGTAAAATACGTGTTACCGGTTCGGTTGGGTTTCATTTTCAAAATCAATTAAAAGAAGTTGCAAAAAAATTCAATGCTCATATCGATCTAATTGAAAAAAATCCTATTACGCGACTTACTCAATATCATATTAAAAAACATGGCTAATTCTGATTTGAAGGTTTAATATTTAAGGTTTAAAGTTCAGAGTTTCAAATTTCAAATTTTGAGCTTATTACTGCTGTTTACCTCCAACTGCCGCTAGCTACTATAACATATACATTCCATTCAACAATTGACCAATAAACCCGTTTACTAATAAACAACACTTTCTTTATTTTAAATTTATATGTTTTGATATCATAATTTTATCAAGTATCTTTAAATTAGCAATTCTAAAAACATCATAACTTCAATGAAAACCTGTATAATAATTGATGATGAAAAAAATGCCCGGGAAGCATTAGCAAAAATAATTGAACGTTATTTTAACACTAAAGTAAAAATTCTGCAATTGGCAGATTCTGTTAAAGAAGGTGTATTTGCTATTAACAAATATCGCCCGGATGTTGTATTTCTTGACATTGAAATGCCCGAAGAGAATGGTTTTAAGCTTTTCGATTATTTTGACATTTACGATTTTGAAGTAATTTTCACAACTGCATACAAGCAATATGCAATTGATGCAATAAAGTTTGCAGCACTGGATTATCTTTTAAAACCTATAAACTATATTGATTTAAGAGATGTTCTGGTTCGACTGGAGAAAAAACAAAACAGATATTCAAACACAGATCAAATTGAAGCATTCTTAAGCAACATAAATAGTGATTCGGGGAATTTTACTAAAATTGCCCTGCCAACTATGGATGGTTTTCAGTTAGAAAAAGTGAATAATATAGTTTATTGCCAGGCCGAGGAAAATTATTGTAAGATTTTTACAAATCGTAACGAAGCAATATTAGTTGCACGAACTTTAAAAAACATTGAAGAATTATTGCCTGACGAAATATTTTTTAGAATACATAAATCGCATCTTGTTAATATGAATTATATTAAATCGTACTGTAAAACTGACGGATATAGAATTATTTTAGAAAATGGAACTGAGCTGGATGTTGCTACACGCAGGAACGAAGAATTTTTAAAAACACTGACAAAACGTTAAAATTTCTACTACCAAAGAATGAAAAAAACACTTTTCTTTATATTAATATATTCTTTTCTCTCACTTCAATATTCTTTGGGTCAGCAATATTATTCAAGGAATTATACAATAAATGATGGCCTTCCAGATAATTGTATTCGGGAAATTTATAAAGACAGCAGAGGCTTTTTATGGATAGGAACTGATGCCGGCCTATCCAGATTTGATGGTAAAAACTTTAAGGTTTATTCATCGCAAGATGGATTAATTGGGGATAAAATCTGGTCTATTTCTGAATGTGGAGAAAACTGTATATGGGTTGGTTGTCATGATGGAGGTATTTCTAAACTAAGTAATAAAGAAATTATTTCGTACAATTCGGAATCTGGTTTGATATCAAATGAAGTTAGAAAAATCCATTATTCAACTAAATTTAAGATTTTGCTTATTGGTACCGAAGATGGATTAACTGTTTACAACAATGATAGATTTATTTCTTTTCATAAGAAACTTAACAATGTAACTCAAAGACTCCAAATTACAGATTTCTTAGAAAACGATGATTTTATATATGTTTTTACAAATGGGAATGGTTTATACAAGTATATTCCTGCATTGGAAAGCCTGATAAGGATTACTTCCAATCACCCGTTAAACAATCACTTAACCAACTCTGCATACATATCTGGCTCAGAAGATACTCTCATAAATTTCAAACGAAAAAGCCTTATATCAATAAAAAATGGCAAAAAGAATGTCACAGATTTTGTTGGTCAGGTTGTTGACTATAAAGAAGACCTTGATAATAATATTTGGATAGCTGCATGGAGTAATAATTACATAAATGCCGGAGGCCTATTTAAGTATGATAGTTCAGGACTTACAAATTTCGGCAATTATCTTGGGATAAAATCTAACAATATTTTATCGCTTGAATTTGATTCAAAAGAAAATCTTCTTTGGATAGGAACTAAAGAACATGGGCTATTCTTATATCCTTTGATAAATTTTTCATATTATAAAGCGGAGGATTTTAATTTACCGGAATTAAATATAACTGATTTAGATATTGATAAATCGAATACTTTATGGATTGCCACGAAGAAAAATATTATAAAAAAACATGATACTGGTATTTGTAAAATATTCAGTTTTAACATGTTTAATGCTAAATTTAACCATTTCGTTAAAAACACGATTAAAACAAAATATTATTATTTAATTGATCAAACTGGCTCTTTCGAAAAATACCAGCAACTTATTTCTTCGGGATCGTATCTCTTTACAAATCCATATAAAAGACTTAACGGAAATATATTGCCAGCTAAAAGTCTTTACAAACCTCTAAAATATGATGTTTTAATAAATAAAAAATTAACTGAATTTAATAGCATAATAACAGATTCTAATGGAAATACCTGGGTAGGAAGTAATGTAGGAATTTTTAAAATTGACAAAGAATCAGACGATATTATGTATTTTGATCTGGAAGGATATCAATTTAGTAATTTCTCTTTTGATAAGGAAAATAGAATTTATGGCGTAAGCTGGGCCGATCTATTTATATATCCTGACATAGAAAATAATTCAGATTATTATTTATATAATTATTACGACCAAAAAAGTCCGATAAATATTACTAAAATAAAAAATCAGGATGAGAAAATCTGGTTTGCCAGCACCGACCATGGTCTATTCCTTTATGATAAAAATAAGTTTTACTCAACATATGATCAAAAAATAATAGACAATCAAGCTTTTAATGATATCTGTTTTGATAATTACGGAAATATTATTGCCGGAAGTGTTAATGGTAAAATTTACATTGCCGGGTTTTCGAACGATACTATACGATCCAAATTTGAAATTGACAAAAAGAGTGGACTGTTAGGTTCAAGCATAAGATGGCTCAATTGTACTGATGATAATATATTAATTGCAGGAACCAATGCCGGATTAAATTTTATTGATCTTGAAAAGCTTTATAATACCGGGAATATTTTTATAGAAGCCATTGATAAATCCAAAGGGTTTACTGATTATTCGGGAACAAACTCTATAATCCAAAATGGTAAAAATTTATGGATTGGTTCAAATACCAATCTTATTAAAATCGACCTCGAAAAACTTAAAAAAGAAAAAACTAAATACGTCAACTTTTATATAAAATCAATTGAAGTAAACGACGAACCTCTCGATCTTAAAAACTTTAAAAATACTGACCAATGGACCAATATACCCAGATCAACAATACAGTTACCATATTATAAAAATTCCATTACGTTTTATTATGATGCTATTAAGTATTTAGATCCTGAAAATATTAATTTTAGTTATAAACTTGAAGGATATCATAAAAATTGGATAAATGAAACAAAAGACAGAAAAGCTGTTTTTCAGAACTTGAAACCGGGAAAATACAGATTAAGAATTAAGGTAATTAACAAAAATGAAAATATAGCGAGTTCTGAGTTATCTATAAGTTTTATAATATTATCTCCTATTTGGCTTAAATGGTGGTTCATTAGTTCAGGAATCTGTCTTATTATATTTTTTATTTGGCTTATAATATTTTTAAGAACAAAATCAATAAAGAAAAAAGAACAGCTTAGAACTGAAATTGCAGAAAGAATATCTGAATTTGAAATGAAAGCGCTAAGAGCTCAAATGAATCCTCATTTCATTTTTAATGCAATAAATTCTATTCAGAATTATATGCTTGATAATGATATTGATCCTGCTTTAAATTACCTTTCTGATTTTGCAAAATTGATTAGACTAACACTTGATAATGTTTCGAAAAGACAAATTACTTTAGATGAAGAATTAAATTATTTGAAGTATTACCTCAGCCTTGAACAAATGCGTTTCGATAAGAAATTTGAAACAGAAATAATTTTACCTTCCGATTATGAAAACAGGAAAATAATAATTCCTTCGATGATCCTTCAACCCTATGTTGAAAATTCAATTAAACACGGATTTGTTTTTAAAGATGAAGGAGGAAAAATTAAACTGGAATTTCTAATTTCTGATAACAATATATTAAAATGTATTATTGAAGATAATGGAATAGGCCGTAAAAAATCTAGAGAGCTGAATAAAAACAAAAAAGGCCATACCTCAAAAGGAACTTTTATAACAAACGAAAGACTATCATTACTAAACCAAACTCAACAACGCAAAGGTTATAAAGTAGATATTATTGATTTGTATG
>DAOWML010000203.1 GCA_030643125.1 Bacteroidales bacterium | reverse complement strand
GTAGCTTTAGCAATATGTTTTTGGTCCGCTTTTGCTCCAACATCAACCATATTAGATTTTCCGGCATCATCAACATGACTAAATTTTTTCATGATTTTAAACTTTAATACATATCGTAAAGACGCAATGCATTGCGTCTCTATTTAAATCATCCTCCAATATTATAAAATTTACCCGTATGATTTACATGACCACTTAATGGTTTATTTTTAACTGCCAACTCGATTGCTTTTTCAGCACCTAATTCACGAACATTGTAAGCTAAATCACTAAACAAACACGGTTTAATCATTCCGTTTGCCGTTAAACGTAATCGATTACAAACAGCACAATCGCCTCCGGAACCACCCTGCACAATCGAGAACTCACCCTTTTCAAGATCCATTTCTTTTATATAGCGAATTTGTAAGTCATTTTCTTCGCAATATTTTGCTACAGCAACAGCATGAAACTCAAGACTACTCTTTTTTATTACACAATTTATTTTTATTGGATTAAGACCAGCTTTTTTGGCCGCTTTTATACCATCAAATACTTTTTGCACATTACCTACCCTGGTAATTTGTTCGAACTTTTCTGGGTCAACCGTATCTAAGCTAATATTAACTCTTTGCAATCCGGCTTTAACTAAATCGTTGGCATATTTATCCAGAAAAACTCCGTTTGTAGTCATTGATAAATCCTTAATTCCCTTTATGCCTGAAATCATAGAGATTAAATCTACAATTCCATTTCTAACTAAAGGTTCTCCACCCGTGATACGTACTTTATCAACACCTTTACTAACAGCTATCCTGGTAAATTCAACTATTTCATCAAAATTCAGTATATCCTCATGTTTTAACAATGGAACACCATTCTCAGGCATACAATACACACAACGCAAATTGCAGCGATCAGTAACAGATATTCTTAAATAATTTATTTTGCGATTAAATCTGTCGAACATGCACAAGCTCTCCTTTTTTAATTAATTCTTTACCAATTTCTATTGAAATAACTCCGTGTGCCAAAGTTAAAGCATGTAAATGAGCCGAGCCATGATAATCAACAGGGAAAACCTGACTGTTTTCTATATATACAGGAAGATAGGCTTTTCGATCAGTAGTTCGCCGGCTAAAATCAATTCCCATTGGTAACTGGAATTCAAGAGGATTAACTGTACGATGCATTAATTTATAAATTAATGGTTTAACCAATAATTCAAATTGAATAAACGACGAAACCGGATTTCCGGGTAATCCATAACAAAACTTTTTGCCTGCTATACCAAAAGTTGTTGGTTTCCCGGGTTTAACTGCTATTGAATCGAACAGAATTTCTACTCCCGCTTTTTTCATAACATCCGGCACAAAATCAAAAGCTCCCATTGATACTCCACCGGTTAATAAAACAATATTACTTTCACTTAAAGCGCTACTAAGTTTATCGTAAGTATCTTCAGGTGTATCATCTGCAATACCATAATAATAGGGAATTGCTCCACATGATTTTACTTGAGCAATTAACTGGTAAGCATTACTATTTCGTATTTGCGAAACTGATGGTTCTTTGTTTGGCTCAACTAATTCATCGCCTGTTGAAATAATTCCTACTTTGGGTTGTTTCCCCACTAAAACATCGGTATAACCTACTGAAGCAAAAACAGCAATATGTTCCGGTTTTATTTCTATGCCTTTATTTAAAACCAGTTGTCCGGTTTTTACATCTTCACCCTTGTAGCTGATATTATCTTTACCAACTTTGCTTATTACCTTAACAAACTTATTTTCAGTTTCTTCAGTTGATTCAACTTTAACAACAAAATCGGCACCTTTTGGGATTGGCGCACCTGTCATTATTTTCGCACACTGATTTGTACCAATTTCCTTTTCCGGAGTTTTTCCTGCCGGGATTACTTCAATAATTTCCAGAGTATTATTTACATCTTGTTTTCTACATGCATAACCATCCATTGCAGATTTATCAAAGGGTGGCATTTCAATATCTGATTTTATATCTTCAGCTAAAATACACCCCAAGGAATTAGTAAAAATAACTTTTTCAGTTTCTAACTGATATGCATTTTGCAATACAATTTCGTATGCTTTTTCTATTGTAATCATTGTTAAAATTTTGAGCAAAATTAATACTTATACTTCAAAAATATACTCGTTAATATGTAAATGTTTCGATATGATTTCTAAAATACTCATTTACAATTTCTTTTATTTGATTTACTTTGTGATTTTCAGGTAAAGTATTGAAAATCTTATCAAGATATTTTTTCTCATGAAGACGTTTTATTGAATAATCAAAATTCAAATCAAACAACCAGGCAATTTGCAAAAGTTTAAAGTCATTCAATGTTTTCATCGACTCTTTCATAACAACTTGTTTGTTAATTATTGACTCCAAAACATTATCACTTATTTCATCTTTATCGGGTAATTCAAGCTCAAGTGCTTTATTTTCTTTTTGCTCTTTTACCATATAATATTCGGTAATCAATCGCCAAATATCTAATTTGTCGGCATCGCGAATAAGCTTTGAAAAGAAAATTACTTTTTCATTTTTATCCGGAATAATTTTTGCTGTGCTATGATTTAAAATCGAATTATAAATAATTTCCTGATTCTCTTTTGACAAATCTTTTAGAATATTATTTTCCTTTAAAACTTCAACTCCCAGTTCAGCATGATTTTGAGATTTTGAATCCGAAAAGGTTTGATATTTTGCATATTGTCGAAATCTGCCAATATCATGAAAAAGGCCTATGACTTCTGCCAACAACACCTCTTCATTATTTAAATTCAGGCTTTGAGTAAGAGCGACAATTTCCTTGCTCACTTTTTTGCTATGATCAGCCTTAATCTCAATATTTTCGGACATATCCGGATATTGCTGTACAAACTGATTTACATAGTTATCGAACCATGATTTATAAAATTTAATTATGTTTTTGCTAATCATTTTTTAATCATTTTAAAATTAGTGCAAAGATACAATGATGATGGATAAGTTAATAGTCATCTGATGAGTAATAAAATAAAAATGATGCAATTGACATTATAAATTATCTTTTTTATTAACAAGCTCATCTGATGACTACTCATACGTAAGGTTTATTGAAATAAAAAAACTTGATTTAGGCTTTTTTGATTTTTGATTACATTGAAATAAAACAGTATCTTTGAAGTATGGATTTGCCTATTGAAATAGAAAATAAAGTTGAAAAATTAATTGCACTTTGTAATAAGTATAACGTAATTAAACTGTTTGTATTTGGTTCAATAGTAAAAGGGAATTTTCACCCGAAAACAAGTGATATAGATTTAATTGTAGAGTTTGAAGACCTGCCCCCGAGTGAAAAGGGAGAAAAATTAATGAAGTTTTGGAGTGAACTTGAACTTCTTTTTTCAAGAAAGGTAGATTTACTGTCAAACTTAAATATTAAAAATCCATATTTAAGAAAAGAAATTGAAAACTCTAAGTTACTACTTTATGACAGAGCGAGCTAAGAAATACTTGTTTGATATTTTATTTGCAATTAAAACAAATCATTTACCAGTCCTGAAAGAAGAAATAGAGAGAATAATAAATACATAATAAAAAAATCAGTAATTATCAGTGTTCCGCCATTTGGCGGATTTGTGTCATTTGCGTTCTAATTTTTACAGATTTCAAAAACTACACCTTACTCGTACCTCAAAGCCTCAACCGGATTTTTGCGTGCTGCTCGCCATGTTTGCCAACTAACAGTAAGCAATGCAATTACCAAAGCTATTACACCGGCTAATACAAAAACCCACCAATCGAGTGATGTTTTATATGCAAAGTTTTGCAAGCTTTTTTGCATACCGTAATAAGCAATTGGTGTTGCTATAACAAATGCCATTGCTATTAATTTTACAAAATCCTTGTTAAGTAATAATAATATTTCTGATATTTTGGCTCCGTTAACTTTACGAATACCTATTTCTTTTACTTTCAAATTTAAGGTAAACGAAACCATGGCAAATAATTCCATAACAGAAAGTAAAATTGAAATTAAGGCGAATATCATAATAAGCCTCATTTGATTGTATTCTTTTTGATAAACTTTTTTATAGCTTTCGGTTATAAATTCGTATTGGAACGGAACTCCCGGGTTTAATTTTTTCCACTCAGTTTTTAAGGCATCAATTGCTCCGGTTTTGTTATTTTCATTAATACGAAAAAGAAAACAATGACTAAATATTTTTCGGGCAACCATAACCAAAGGTTTCTCTTCTACATACATGTTTGTATAATGGAAATCGTCAACTACACCAATTATCTCACCCTTCGGAAACATTTCTCCCATAAAATCTAACTGAAAACTTTTACCGATTGCATCTTGGGGGTTTTTAATCCCCATATGCTCTAAAGCCATTTTATTAACAATATATTTCCCTCTAACGGGTGTAAATTCTTCTTTTAATTCTAAAGATATTTCTTGATTATTATTTTTCATTTGCCACATTTGAATGGCTTTTTGCTCCCACTCTATTGTTGAGGTGCTTCCAAAATTTATAGTACCTGCAATTGGCTTAATATCAAAAAAGGAAAAGAAATTAGAATCGATAGCCATAATGTTAATGGTTTTTCTATCTTCAGAATTATCGCCTTCTAAAATGTAAGGGAAATTATCGCACACTATACCGGCAGGCTCTTCCATTACAGCACTTACCTGCAATATTTCCGGATGTTTTAATGTTTGTTCTTTTAATGTTTCATATTTAGCAACAACATGCTCAGGATTGTTTGGTATTACAATAATATCGGCATTTTTTGCATTGGG
>DAOWML010000060.1 GCA_030643125.1 Bacteroidales bacterium | reverse complement strand
ATGCGAATTCTCTATAAATTGTTTAATGACATACTTTGAAAAGGGAGCAACAGTATTGCTTAACTGCCAGATAGAACTATCATTTTCCCATGAATAAATTGAGTCAATATCGTTTGGTTCAATAGCTCTTAATCTGGTTATTTTTCCGGAAAGTATATCTGATTGTGTGTTTGCCAATATTTAGATTTTTATTTTCAATATTAACGATGAGCTGTTGTACTGATTTCAAGTTTTATAATATCTTCCTGCCCGAAACCGTTTTCGTCATATTTTGAGGTGTATGCATTTTTACCATCCCCTATTGGGTAATAAAACAAGTCGTCATCGGTAGAATTTATAGGATACCCAATGTTAACAGGATTGGACCATATATTCTTTTCAATATTTTGTGTTAAAAAAATATCAAATCCACCCATATTATAATGTCCTTGCGAACTAAAGTACAAGGTTTTTCCATCTTCAGAAATTACTGGTGTTTCTTCATTAAATGGCGTATTTATTTTACTTCCAAGATTAATTGCTTCGCCCCAGTCGTTTGTCTTTTCATCGAATTCGCATTTATAGATATCCATACCACCAAATCCACCTTTTCTATTACTCACGAAATAAATAGTTTTACCATCATTAGACAGAGATGCAAATGTTTCATGAAATTTCGAATTAACATGTTTATTTAATTTCTCCGGAATTGACCATTTATCTCCTTCCAAGCGACTTATGTATATATCACTATTAAAATTATCGTGTCTGTAAAGAACCAAAGTTTTTCCATTGGCAGATAAAAAACATGTATAATAATCACCATCAGATTTTAAATCGGGTGAAATATTAACAGGGGCAATCCAATGTTCTCCTACTTTTTTTGAGTATAATATAGCATCATAGAATTTTAACTTTGATATGTATACCATAAACTTTTCATCTGATGAAACAGCAGGTCTTATATTTGAGAATTTATTATTTATTAGATTCCCAATATTAACTTCGGTGATTGTTAGTGGATTACTAATTAGTTCCTTGGCAGCATTACACGATTGAATTTGTATATTAACATAATCGATATTATAATTCTTTTGGGTTGATACCAACTCTTCAAATTTTTCAAAAGTTTCAATGGCTTTATCAAGCTGATTGGCAATCTGATATGCACAGGCTAAATAGAACATTGTTCTATATGGAGCTTTTGTTTCTTTAAAAGATCCCTCTTTGATTGATTTTGAAAGATTATTGCACGCTTCTTCTAAATAAGGAATTGATTTGTGTTTTTGCCCGGGAATCTGTAAATAACATTCACCAATTCGATGTTTTATGTAGGCATTATCTATACCTTTTTCATAAAGACTTAAATATAATGCTAATGCTTCATTATAATCTTCGTATAAAACATAATCTTCAGCATCAAAAAAAGTTTCCTTTAATGCATCTTTAGGTTGTGAAAATGATGCATGAGAGGCAATAAAAATAATTAAAGCAGCCAATAATATCTTTTTCATAATACAGTAGATAAGATAATTAAACAGGAACAATTTACTTACATTAAACAAAAAATGCCAGTTTTTATGCTTAATTATATGTTTCTTTTTTTGTTAGCCTTATTCTGTCTGCGATTAAAATAGATTATAATTAACCCAAGAAGTATACCAGCGATACTAATATATAGAATCATCCATATATTCTTTCCTTTATCAGTATCTTTTGTTGTTATTGGAGTTTCATCAACCGGTGTTACGAACTCTTTAGAAGCTTTTGATGCAATAATCAGACCTTCCATAATGGCAAATAGTTGTTCAAGTTCTTCGTCAGTATATTTATTTGAGTTTATAAGATATTTTTTGAAATCATCCAGTGTAATAATATCAATAGCTGTTGCATCTATGTTAGTTAAAACACTTGCAATGTCGGTTTTCAATAGATTTTCAAGATTAGCCAATAAAGTTGATACAGAGATTCCGGAATTTTGTAAATAATCTTCAAGCAATTTTATAATATCAGTATTATTATAATCTTTAGTTTCTGATTTTAATTCAAGATGTTGAATTACAGCTAAGTTATTTTCAAAACTATTTTTATTAGTATTAACCGAATCCAATACCTGTTTTAAATCTCCACTTGCAAGGCCTAATAATGCTTCAATAAACTCAGGAGTATTATCAGTAGAATTAATAGCTAATGCAATAATTAACGCCTGAGCTTGTTCTTTTGATAAACCTAGAGCAGCAGCTTTAGCATAAATTTGATTAATTAAACTTTCTACAGAACTTGCTGATTTTATTTCAGAAGTGTTAATTAAGCTTTGAAATCCTTCGCTATTAAATGTGTTTATTCCGGTTAATACTTCTGCAAAATTTTTATTTATAGGAGTATGCGAAATAATAACTTCTTCGTTTTTAACATTGTTATGTTTATCAATCAACTTGAAATTAAGTTTACTTTTTTCACCTTTTGGTTCAAATTCATAAACAAAACTTTCTTTCTTAATGTCAAAAGTTTCGGTACTTATTAGTTTATCATCAACAAAAGTTTCAACAAATAGTTTTGAGCCGCGTTCAACAGATAATTTTATTTTTACACTTTTATCACCATTTGCTCCTAAGCTAATTATTTTATCAACAATACTTAATTCGGCATAAGTATCTTTTGGTAAGTAAGAAACAGTAACTTCTTCTGTTTTAACATTATTATTTTTATCAATAAGCTTAAATTTTATTTTACTTTCACCAATTAATGGTTTGTATTCATAAATAAAATCATCTTTCTTAATATCAAACTCTTCAGAATTAATTAACTGGTCTTTATAATAAGTGTTTACATATAATTTATTACCCTTTTGCAATGATAATTTTATTTTTATGTTTGCCTGGTCTGTATAAAGTAAATTTGTATCTAGAATAATATTAGGCATAGTATCAGCTAAAGCAAGTGCTTCAGATTCTTCCTCAATAGGTGAACTGAAAATCTCTCTAATATCATAAGCGGTAGAAATATAATATTGTGTTTCATTTTCATCAAAAGTACTTTCAAACACAAGATGATTTACACCCAAAGGTGTTTGGTATTGATAATTTAAATCATCTTTACCTGGTTTAAGAATGGCAATTGTATCTTGTCCGGCTTTATTAATAATGTTAATACTGAAATCTTTTTTATTTCGGTCGATTTTATTATCCATTTCTAAAACACCTTCAATCAGAAAATTATTGTATTCGGGGATATTGAACAATTGAAAATGATATATGTCTTGTCCTCCATATCCTTTTTTCGAAAATTGTGAGCAATACGCAAATCGTCCTTTTTCATAAGGAACAAAGAAAATATCATCGTCAGTTGTATTTATAGGATAACCAATATTTACAGGTTCTGTCCATTCTCCATTTTTATTTTCTGAGTAAAAAATATCATATCCACCCATTCCTGAATGTCCTTCAGAACTAAAGAAAAGTCTTTTTCCATCGGGTGTTAAAAATGGAGTGTTTTCATTCCATCGTGTATTAATTATACTTCCTAAATTAGTTGCTTTTCCCCAGGTTGTGTCGGTAGCTCTTTCAGAAACATATATGTCTAAATCGCCATAACCATTTTCGCGATTACTTACAAAGTACAGTTTTTGATTGTCTGGAGATAGTGAAGCATGTGATTCCCAGTATTTTGTGTTGATGTTTTCTCCTAGTTTTCGAACTTTAGTCCAAAATCCCTTTTTAAAGTAGCTTACATAAATATTACCATCGAAATCATCATCGCGATAAATATATAGTTCCGTTCCATCGAATGATAAACCAGTAGTAGCACTATTATCATCAATGCCTAACTGTCCCATAAGATTAATAGGATAACTCCATTGTCCACTACTATCTTTTTTAGAGTAAAAAATTGCATCATAAAATTGTAGAGCAGCAGAAAAAACCATTGTAGTGCCATTGCCGGAAACAACCGCGTTAAATTCATTAAATCGGGTGTTAATTTTATTCCCAATGTTACTGGCTATAAAATATACAGGATTGTACTGAAATTGTATTGCATTACGGCAAGCATCAAATTGCCTGTCAAGATAATCAGTATCGTAAATGTCTTTATTGGCAACTTTTTGTGTTCGGGTAATAGCATTTTGAAAACCCGTATAAGCATCAATAGCTTCGTTAATTCTATTATTCACTAAATAGGCATTACCCAGGTAAAAAAGAGCATCAACAGGAGCTAACTTTTCCGCATAAGTATTATTTCGATAATTGAATGTTGTTTTATTTATTGCATTTTCTAGATAAGGAATCGATTTAACTTTTTGTCCTGGTATATGAAGGTAACAGAAACCAATTTTATACATTACATTATAATTTAAAGAGTCAGCTTCAAGTACTCTTAAAAATAAAGGTAATGCTTCTTCGTAATCTTCGTAAAAAAACCATGAGTCTGCATCCAGAAATATTTCTTCAAGTTCGTAATATTCTTGAGAAAATGTTTTAGATATAAATATAATGCTCAAAAATACAAGTATGATTATCCTTTTCATAAAAATCTATATATATTAACAAACACACGAAATTAGATAAAAATAATGAAAATTTTGCGTATAGCGTTATAATCTTCGCTAAAATTATATAAGCTTAATTAAATATGTGACAAAGGCTTAGAAAATACAGGTTAATTTTCTGAAATATTATTGTTTTGAGATTCTAACTCTTTTTCCTTTTCAGGAATATTTTCCCTTTCGAAAATTTGTATTCTATAAATATCGTTATTGCCATAACCCTTTTCTTTGAATTTCGAATAGTAAGCGATTTCTCCATTTTTTAAAGGGAAAAAGAAAATGTCATTATCGGTGGTATTAAAAGGGAGTCCCAGATTTTCTGGTTTTTGCCAGCTATTACCTAATTTTTTTGATATAAAAATATCAAAACCACCAATATTCAAATGGCCCTGAGATGAAAAATATAATGTTTTACCATCTTCGGTAATAAATGGAGTTGTTTCGTCAAAACTACTGTTAATTGTTGCTCCCAGGTTTTCAGGTGGACCCCAGTTTCCTTCAGGGTCAATAGTTGATTTGTAAATATCGAAACCGCCAAAACCTCCTTTACGATTACTGGTAAAGTATAACGTTAATCCATCATCAGAAATACATGCATGAGTTTCGGCAGCACTGGTATTAATGTTATTACTTAGTTTCTCAAGCTCACCCCATATACCATTGTTAAACCTACTTATATATAAATTAAAATCATCGTTATCATTTCTCATAAGATACAAGGTGTTTCCATCTTTTGTAAGATATACCGGTGTTAATGGATTGTCGGAATTAAAATCTAAAGAAATGTTTCTGGCAGGCAACCATCTTCCGTCACGTTTTTTTGAAGAAAAGATACCATCGTAAAAACGCAGTTCGCTAACAAAAACTATGGTTTCTTCATCTACAGAAACTAATGGATTAACATTATTAAATTGGGTGTTAATATTTTTGCCCAAATTAGACTCAAAGATACTGGTAGGAATTTTTGTTAATTCTAATGCATTTTTACATGATATAATTTCTGCATTAACAATTTTATTTTGTTCTTCATCTTTCGGATCTAATAATTCTTTGTATTTATTAAAAGCTTCAATAGCATCTTCTAGCCTGTTGCTTACCCTATAAGCCATTCCTAAATATAAATAAGTTTCGATAGGTGCTTCTCTTTCGGTATAAATACCTTCACCATAACTTTCAGAAACATTTTCAACTGCTTCTTCTAAATATTTTATTGCATTTTCTTTCTGATTTGGGATATTTAAATAACAAAGGCCTATACGATGTTTAATGTTGGCATCTCTTCTTCCTGCATCATATAATTCAAGAAAAAAAGGTAGTGCTTCTCTATATTCCTCATATAACAATGAAAACTCACCATTAATGTATATTCTTTTTAAATCCTTTTTTGTTTGAGATTTAGCAGAAATAGAAAGTGAAAAAATAACAATTAATGCTATTAAAAACTGTTTCATATTGCTCTCGATTAAAACACGCAGAAACAAATGTAATAATTTATGTGAATTTTTCTAAGAAAACCCAAATTATTTAAAAAACAAAACACCAGTTTGTTACTGGTGTTTTATGTATTTTTAAACGTTTCTTTTGAAATCAAAATCTTCCAGATAATCAGAAATTCTCTTTAAGAACATGCCTCCTAATGCACCATCGACTACTCTATGGTCATAGGCAAGCGATAATATCATTATATGGCGTATTGCAATGGCATCGCCTGCAGGCGTCTCAATTACGGCAGGTTTTTTTACAATTGCTCCGATACCTAAAATAGCTACCTGTGGCTGATTGATTATTGGTGTTCCGGTTGTGTTACCAAATGTTCCGAAATTAGTTATTGTAAATGTACCACCCTGAATCTCATCTGGAATTAATTTGTTTTCGCGTGCTCTTGAAGCTAAATCATTGACATTAGAAGCTATTCCCATTAAATTTAATCGATCAGCATTTTTTATTACAGGTACAATTAAATTTCCTGAAGGTAAGGCTGTTGCAATACCAATGTTAATATTTTTCTTTTTAATTATATTATCTCCATCAACAGAAACATTTATCATTGGAAAATTTTTCAATGCTTTAACCGTAGCTTCAATAAAAATAGGAGTGAATGTAAGTTTTATATTTTCTTTTTCTAAAATTAGGTCTTTATTTTTATTTCTCCAGTTTACAATATTAGTAACATCTGTTTCAATAAATGATGTTACATGTGGCGAGATTTGTTTTGAATGAATCATGTGTTCAGCAATCAATTTTCGCATTCTATCCATCTCAATAATTTCATATTCCCCACCAGAATATATTTGTTCTTTACTTATTTGAGGTTTAGAAATATGTTGTACCGGAGTTTCTTCTTGTAACCGGGCTTTTGCTTTCGGATCAATTCCTGTACTGGTTCTGGTATTTAAATAATTAACTATGTCTTTTTTGGTAATTCTTCCAGTATTTCCACTACCATTAATTTTATCTAATTCATTAACTGAAATATCCTCCTTCTCAGCAATATTTCTAACAAGAGGAGATAAAAATTTGCCATTGGGCGTTTTATAAATTATTTGTTCACTTATTTGTTCTTCGGGTTTAGTTTTTAAAATGATATCTATAGCTGGAATATTTTTAATAATAGTATTTTTATCCGACTTTATTTCTTCTTCAATATCTTTGCTTTGATCTATTTCTGAGCCATTAGTGTTTAATACTACTATGGTATCTCCAACTTTTGGTATGTCATTTTCATTAAATAATAGTTTTTCAATTATTCCATCCTGAGGAGCCGGGATTTCTGAATCAACTTTATCTGTTGCAACTTCAACGATTGATTGATCTTCTTCTACTTTATCACCTACATTTACTAACCATTTTGTGATTGTGGCTTCAATAATTCCTTCACCCATTGCAGGTAGTAATATTTCAACTTTTGCCATTATAACTTATTTAAACTTGTTTTAAACTATTGTTAAATTATTTGACCAAAATTATCGGCCAATTTGTTTAAAACCTTTGGTAAGGATGTTTAGGTCGTTCCAAATGGTATAGTTTTTTGCATAAACCATATTGGAATTGTAGATGAAAGAATCTGAATGTTCTTTTTTAGATCCCAAGTCGAGTGGTGTTAAAATCCCATTTTTAATTTTAGGAAGGTTCTCTAATTTAACATCACTTTTCTTATCGTATCCTACCCAGGTTTTACATCCTAACAAAACATTTGCAGAATTGTTTATTAGTTTAAGTGGTATTTTTAAGAAAAGTAATATTAATGGACTGAATATCAGGATTAAAATAGATGTGATAATATCAAAAATCCTTTTGTTTCTGACATTATTTTTTTTCGATATTGCATTAATTTCAATAGTATATAATTCACCCGCTGTTTCAATTGAATTACTTCCAATAATTGATAAAGTTTCCGGTTGTGCAATTTTAAAATCGATATTTAACCCGGTTAGTTGAAGCATGATTCCAATTATCTGATTCGAAGGAATATTTTTTGCACAAAAAACAATTTCGTCGATTTTATGAATTTTTATTATTTCCTCAAGTTGATTTATTACCCCAATGTGATAGTTGCTTTGTGATTCTGCCAAAGGAGCTACTTTACCAACAATGTATGGTTTTATTTCAGCTTCAGTTATAATTTTTTCAACTCTTTGTATTTCATCTATTAAACCAACAATGATAATTCGTAATTTTCGATTCTGTTTAAATTTTTGTGGAAAGAATTTAATTAAATGAACAAATATTCGGTTTATATACGTTACTATGAAAGTAATGGCTGTTCCTATTAAAATTAAAGCTCTTGAAAATCTAAGATTCTCTGGTAATAATGCGTATAAAACCAGGATAATTAGAGTTCCAATTGTTATTCCTTTTATAAGGCTTGTTAATTTGATTTGTCTTGAATATCCGCCATTAAACCAAACACTTAAAATCCAAATAGTAATATAAGATGGAACAGCAAAAAGAAGAAATTCGTCAGGATATTGGCCATCTCCATGGAATTTAAAATTTTCCCAAATTGGTTTAATTAAATAGTAACTAAAAAATATTATTGTAATATCTATAATCGGAAGAAAAGCATTTTTTACAAATCGATTTAAAACTGCTATAAAAGCTCTGAAATAAATTGCAATTTTAATTAGTAAAGAAAAAGATTTTGCGTTTTTGTCAGATAAATGTTTTCGTGCAAAAATTATCATTGCATTATAAAACATGAAAACGTAGTTGAGACTTCCTTTTTTAGTACTTTCTCCTTTATAATGAATTATGGTTGTTTCAGGAAAGTAATAATTTTTATATCCGGCTTTATTTATTCGGTAAGATAAGTCGATATCTTCGCCATACATGAAATAATCTTCATCGAGTAAACCTGTCTTTTCAAGAGTTTCTTTCCGAAGAAACATAAAAGCTCCTGGTAAAACTTCTATTTCGTTTGTCTCATTATTATTAAGATGTCCCAAATGATACCGGGCAAATTTTTTAGACTTAGGAAACAATTCCGATAATCCAAATATTTTATAAAAAGCAACTTTGGGAGTTGGCAATGCTCTTTTTGATTCCGGTAAAAATCGGCCTTTACCATCAATCATTTTAACAGTTAATCCTCCAACCTCAGGTTTTGAATCCATAAACTGAATGCATTTTTCAAAACTATCTTCTTCAACAACAGTATCAGGGTTTAATAATAATATATATTGTCCTTTTGCAAGTTTTACGGCTTGATTATTAGCATAAGAAAAGCCATAATTTTTTTTATTTTCGATAAGATTAACCTCGTGAAATCGTTCCCTTACCATAGCACATGAACCATCAACTGAATTATTGTCAACAACAAAAACTTCAGAGTTGATGCTTTTTGCAGCATTAAAAACAGAAATTAAGCACTGTTCTAAAAAATGCTTAACATTATAATTAACTATGATAACTGAGAGTTTTACCATATAATAACAATATGAAATACAAATATAAGGAAATGTTGGAAGTTAAATTCTATTCATCAATTGACAAATTAATAAATATGTTATAAATTGTTAATGTTTCAATAAAAAAATGTACTAAAATGAAAATAATTGATTTAACAGATGAAAATAAGAAACTGTTTTATATGTGCCTTGAAGACTGGTCTGATGAAATGAAAGAGGCCGGAAATCATAAGGAGT
>DAOWML010000020.1 GCA_030643125.1 Bacteroidales bacterium | reverse complement strand
TATCTAATTCTTTATACAATGATTGTTTGTTTTGGCGGTATGTTTCTTTTATTTTTCTCTTAATATAATTTCGATCTGCTGCACGTTTAAAATTCTTTTTTGAAACACTTATAGCTATTTTGGCGGGGGAATTAAAGCTTTCACTTTTTGTAACCTGGTATAAAACCTTAAAAGGAAAGTGATGAATTATTTTACCACAATTAAATAAATTATTGATTAATTTTCGGCTTTTAAGCCGTTCCTCCTTACTGAAAGTCTGCCTTTCTGCTTGCATAACTCAAAAATAATCTATTCTAATTACATATTTGTATTAATAACAAAAAATTGGGGAAAGCAATGCTTTCCCCAATAAATATTTGGAATATGAAATTTATTTTTTAGTCTTTCCGTTAAGTTTTATAAATTGGTCAATGGCCATTGTCATTGACGGTGCTTCTTTGGTTGGAGCTTTAACATTAACTTTTAAACCAGCATCTTTAACAGCTTTTGCAGTTTTTGGCCCGAATGTAGCTATTTGTGTATCGTTTTGCTTAAAATCAGGAAAATTCTCTATTAAAGACTTTATTCCTGATGGACTGTAAAACACAAGCATATCATAGTTTACATCCGAAAGATCTGATAAATCTGCACTTACTGTTCTGTACATTATGGCTTTCGAATATTTTATTTTTGCCTGTTCAAGTTTTTTCGGAATTTCTTCTTTATGTGTATCAGATAATGGAGCCAGAAATTTTTCATCCTTATGTTTCTTAATGGTTTCCATTAAATGTATAAAAGTCCCGTTTCCATAAAAAATCTTTCTCTTGCGATAAACAATGTATTTTTGTAAATAGAAGGCTATGGCTTCAGATATACAAAAATATTTCATTGTATCAGGAATTGTTAATCTTAGTTCCTCTGCTATTCTGAAATAATTATCAACAGCTGTTCTGCAGGTAAAAATAACTCCTGTATGAGCAAGAATATCAATCCTATACTGCCTGAACTCTTTTACGGGAATCCCATCAACCTGAATAAACGGTCTGAAGTCTATTTTCAGATTATTCTTATCTGCCAACTCCGAATAGGGGGATTTATCATTTTTGGGCTCTGGTTGTGATACTAAAATCTTCTTAATTTTCATGTATACTTATTTGAATTTCTTCTACAAAACTTCTAAACACCTCATTATACATTCAATAATAATACTTTATAAATAATCAAAAAGGGCGCAAATTCGAAAGCACAAAGATACAAAATCATATAAAATATAGAAACATTCTTACGAATAATTATTTGAAAGGATCTAACTATCTGTAATAAATACAATACTGCAATTAAAATAATCCCCGCATAAATTATAACTGCAAGATATTCATATGATAAAAATTGCAATGTAATAACAACTGGTAGTAAAAATAATCCGGTATTTTTTGTGAAAATATTTATATTATGAAAAAACTCTGAAAAAACTTTTTGTTTTAAGAAAACAAAACCAATAAACGAAGTTGAGATAACTCTGAATATATATAGTCCTGTTAATGCTCCAAACATAATAATATAAAGAGAAAAGTCTTCGAAGCTACCAAGGTTTATGCTAAAAAAGTGTTTTAATTGTATTACAAAAACAGAAACATTGCTTATGAAAAGGAGATTAACCATAAATGACGCTTTTTCCGTTAATGTGTTTTTCTCGCGATAAAGGGTGTTAGATTTTTTATAGCTAATAACTGATTTTATTAAAGATGCTAAATATTTTTTATTAAATAACTGAATCCAACCAAGTAATAGAAAAGAACTTATAAGCAAAATTGTTATCCAATCGAATTGAACTTTTCCCGAAATATATTTAGGTTTAATTTCAATATCTTTTTTTTCTGTTGTATAATAATTCTTTGATTTAACATTGCTTTGTTCCTGACTCTCAATAAAAACAGTTTGTTTTACCTGTTTTT
Source organism: Bacteroidales bacterium (assembly GCA_030643125.1). Classification (GTDB taxonomy): domain Bacteria; phylum Bacteroidota; class Bacteroidia; order Bacteroidales; family UBA12077; genus UBA12077. The sequence goes on along the minus strand of DAOWML010000020.1, from coordinate 12,506 downwards.
CTACAGGTTTAACAGAAATGATGTTGTATAAAAAATTTTGTTGGAACGGGTCATTATCTAATTTTTCCTTAATTGGGAAACCAGCAATACCAAACTGCTTATATAAAATTTCTGTTGTATCAGTTTTTCTACGATACCAACGTTGTAATGCAAGTTCTCGTTGCATTTGTTCCTGAATTTGCATTTCTCGTTCTTCGCTTCTTCGGAGTATCGAATCAATTGCTGCAAAATCAATTTGCTGAACAGAATGAAGAGATATTGTGTCTTCGCTTTGAGGTTCGGATTCAATAGAAATAGTATCAGGACTTACAGTTAAATTTGAAACAGGCTGAGTAATTACTGTATCTTGAGTAGCTGAAAAAAAATTGGCAGCTGAAAAAAAATCAATTGTATTACTTTTAATATGCATATCTCCTGATTCATTTTGCAAATTCGGAGCAAAGATAATTGAATTAATAAAATTTAATTCTTTTGCAGGTCAATTTTATCAATAATAATTTAGTACTTGTATATAGAAGTAATACTGACTCTATGCCAACTCCCGGCTTTTTTAAAGAAAGAAGCTCACAAAGTACAATTAAAATATCATTCTAATTACAAATATTTTTTTCTTAAAGTTTTTGTAGCTTCATAAACCTGTTCATAAATATCATTTATTTTTTCTTTTTTTAGCTTAAGCTTTTGTGCCAAATCAAACATATCTGCTTTTTGGGGATTTCCTTTTCCTAAAATAGTTGTAGTATGCTGTGCATTAAACCCATAGCTTTTTACCAAATCGTATGCGGGAGCCAGTTTCCATTCGTTATCATTATATATGAAAGAAAAATTTTTTGAATGATCATCTTTGTTTTCAGTCAATACATTAAACACCATTTGTTTAAATAATTTATACATTTCGTTAATGTTATTTGTCAAGGCAAAAGTTGCTTTCATTAATTCTAAATAATCTAAAGACGGGAGCCTGTGGCTTGCATACAATAAACCGGCTGCACTATGTACGTGCAGTTGTTTATCTTTAATCATGTCAAACCTTTTGGTTCCAAAATATTTGCCTTCAAATAATTTTGTTTCGCTCATTTCAATACCACATTGTTTTGCAGCCAGAGAATAGTCAAACTCCATTATACCAATATTTTCAGGATCCGTAGCAGCTTTAAATTTGATAATCCAATCCTGTTTATCAATTTTAGCGAATATTTTTGGCCTTGCCCCTCCCGAAGAACCACCCATTTTATAAAGCTCTGCCAAATTTTTAAAATCTTCGTGCAACAATATATTTTCAATTTTCCGGGCTATTTCATTGAAATTATGTAATTCTTTGTTTTTGACTAAATTCCATTCAGGATAGTACGATAAAGCTCCTACGCTATTCTTGCCTGCTAAACACAATCTGTCGAGCGTTGTAACAGAAGATAAATCATATCCTTTTTCCTGTAACATCCTGTTTGTTAATAATGTTCCCCATCCATCGGGCAAACTATCGTTAAATACACCAAACAAACCATTAAAAGGTTCTTGTTTAGCAATAAAAACGCCGGGTTTTAAGGGTAAGTAAAACGGAGATATTGAAACCCCGGATTTTAAAAACTCAACATCATACTCAAAAACTGCAGAATTGTTCGGCAATAGCGACAATTTACCCACTAAATTATCATTCCATAATACAGATACTATTTTTATGTTTTTCTTCATTTCTTTGATTTCCGGGCTCGTTTACGTTCTTTTTTTTCTGTCATTTTAACTATCTCTTCTATAGTAGTATACTGTTTTTTACTGAATAATAATTTAAATTCTTCAGTTGCATTTAATACAACCGCTATCATTAATAAATTGCTCAAAGAAATTTCATATTTAGTTTCAAAACGCTTAATTGAACCATAACTTACCCCTGACTTTTCGGCTAATTCTGTTTGAGTTATATTTAACTCTAATCTACGTTGCTTTAAGCTTGCCGCAATATTTTTAGCAATAGACATAGGATTAAAATCATCTAAAACAAAATCATTATTTGATAAAATATTGTCCATTATTTTAATTATTACCGTTTATTGATAACATATTATCTGTAAATATAGTGAATAACTGATAAATAAACAATTTATAAAAGCAAAAAAAACAATTAACACTGATTACAAATCCGTGTTAGTTATAGATAAACAAGAGATGTATTTTATTATTACTGTTAGGTCTGAGGAGGGTTAATTATATTTGTTTTAAACTCAATAATTTGAATAATAAACACCGATTACTCACTTCGTTCATGAGAAAAGTTAACGATTTTTAATTTGCAAAGTAAATTTACTTATAATCTTAAACTTCAGAATTCATCATTCGTTAATCGATATTCGACATTCAGAAAATTTACAAATTAGTATTTAGCGAGAGCTTCGCTTAAAGTGAAACCCTCGCTTACTCAGATATGTTTAGTATGCTGATTAGACACCATAATTCTTTTAAAAGTCAATTTTATAATTTTTGATTTTTAATCCTTGTTTAAAATGAATTGCATTACCCGTGAGTCGTGTGAGTTTTAAATATAGGTTTCTAAAAGAGATGTATTTAAATATTATGTGCTTTATTTTACTGATTACTTTAATAATAGATATAATTATTTAATGTTATACTTTATTTGTGAAACAAATAAGTACAAAACACCCTGCTTGCTCCTTTGCTGTTGATTTACAACTTATTAAAATACACAAACAACAATTTTGCTTTTGTATTCCCAATTTCACTTGAAATTTCATCCAAAGATAAGTTCCTGATTTTTTTAATTGTTTTGAATTTAGTCAAAAGAGCATCAATTGTTTTTGGTCCAATACCAGGAATGTTTTCCAGCTCACTTTTTATAAAATTACCAGATCTTTTATTACGGTGAAATTTTATCCCAAATCGATGAGCCTCGTTTCGGATATGCTGAATAAGTTTTAAGGATTCTGAATTTTTATCTAAGTATAATGGTATTGGATCGTTGGGATAAAAAATTTCCTCCAGCCGCTTTGCAATTCCAATAATTGAAATATTATCTTTTATATCAAGTTTTTCCAGACTTTTTAGTGCTGCATTAAGTTGGCCTTTTCCTCCATCAATAACAATAAGTTGTGGCAAGCTTTTGTTTTCGTCCATTAATCGTTTATATCTTCTGTAAACAACTTCTTCCATTGAAGCATAATCATCCGGGCCTTCAACTGTTTTTATATTATAATGCCGATATTCTTTTGTGCTGGGCTTTGCGTTTTTAAAAACAACACAAGCCGCAACAGGATTTGTGCCTTGTATATTTGAGTTGTCAAAACACTCTATGTGTTCCGGTAAAACCAATAAGTTTAAATCCTTTTTTAACACTTCTAATATACGTTTACCTGAGTGTTTTTCTTTTTTCTTTTCTGCTTTTTTCTGTTTTTCAAGTCGGTAATATTTTAAATTTCTTTCAGATAAATCCAATAATGATTTCTTTTCACCCCGAACAGGGACAATTACTTTTACTTTATCAAATTTAATATTAATTGATGTGATAATTGTTTTGGATGTACTGTGTAATCTTTCGCGAATTTCAATTATTGCCATCAAAAGTAAATCTTCAATACTCTCATTTAATTTCTTTTTAAGTTCCACTGTATAAGCCTGAACAATTCGTCCTTCTATAATTTTTAAATAATTAACATAAGCAAAATTATTATCATCCAATATATTAAATACATCAATATTACTTAAATCGGAACTTACTATTGTCGATTTGCTTTTGTATTTCTCAAGGATTTCAATTTTTTCTTTTACCAATTGTGCATTTTCAAATTTAAACTCTTCCGAATATTTAGTCATTAATTTATTTAAATAAACAATAAGCTCTTGAATATTCCCTTTCAATATTTTATTAATATTATCAATGGAATTAATGTACTCTTGTTCGGTTTGTAAGCCAACACAAGGAGCCAAACAATTACCCATATCATACTCTAAACAGGTTTTATATTTCCTCTTTTTTATGTTTTCTTGTGAAAGATTTAAGTTACAGTTACGTAATGGATACAACCTCCCAATCAGGTCAAGCATAATTTTAACCATATATACCGATGTATAAGGACCAAAATATTTTGATCCATCATTTATTACATTTCTGGTATAAAAAACTCTTGGGAACAACTCGTTCTTTACACAAATCCATGGATAAGTTTTATCATCCTTTAACATTACATTATATCGCGGATGATATTTCTTAATCAGGTTATTTTCTAATAAAAGTGCATCGGATTCTGTTTGAACAACAATATATTCAATACGTTCAATCTTGCCAACAAGTACTTTAAGTTTGTTGTTTTCGTAATAATCTCTGTTAAAATACGATGTGACTCTTTTCTTAAGGTTTTTTGCTTTCCCTACATAAATTATTTCATCAAGTGAATTGTAAAATTGATATACTCCGGGACTGTCGGGAAGTACAGAAAGTGTAGATTTAAATTTTTCTTTCGGTTTTTCTTTCATTAATTCTCAACAAACAATGTAGTAAAATCAAATTTCGAAACATTAAATAAACCTTTATCGCCTATTTTTAATTCGGGAATTACCAGCAATGCCATAAAAGCCATTGTCATAAACGGCGCAGTTAGTTTAGAGCCCATTTCCTTTGCCATTATATCAAGTTCGTGATATTTATCGGCTACATCTTCTGCTTCTCCGGTTGACATTAAACCGACAACATCCAGTTTAAGATCTTTAATAATATTTTCATTACAAGCTACAATTCCTCCGGTATTTTCGATTACCTTATTTATAGCCGTAACAATATCATTATCGTTTGTACCAATAGCAATAATATTATGACTATCGTGAGCAATACTTCCGGCAATTGCACCTTTTTTCAAGTTGAAGTTTTTTATAAAACCAATTTGTGGTTTTTTATCCTTATATCTATTTACAACAACAATTTTAAGAATATCACGTGCAATATCACTTACTACATTACCATTTTTTATTGTTGGTTCAACTACTTCTTTCCCTGTTAATAAATCGCCATCTTTAGCTACAATTATTTGGATTTTACTTCCCGTTTCTGTAATAACAATATCGTTTACAATAATAGGCTTACATTTAAAATTATTTATTGCTTTTTCGGGGATTTTTTCCAATAAAACATTTCCATTTTCAAATACTAATTGACCATTTATGAATGTTTTTTCAACATCAAAATCTTCCAGATTATTTACAATAATAAAATCGGCAGGATCGCCAATTTGTAATAATCCCACATTTAAATTATAATGCTCAACAGGATTTTTTGTTGCTGCAGCAATTACATCAAAAATATCTGCTCCATTCTTAACTGCCCTGCTAATTATTTTATTAATGTGTCCTTTTACTAAATCATCAGGGTGACAATCGTCGGTGCAAAACATCACCTTATCGGGATGTGAATTTAATAAGGGAAATAATATTTCAAAATTTTTAGCAGCACTTCCTTCCCTGATTTGGATTTTTATTCCTTTCTCGATTTTATTAATTGCTTCTTCAACTGTGGTGCATTCATGATCTGTTGTAATATTTTGAGCAGCATATTTTTCCAGGTCTTCGCCAGTTAATCCGGGAGCATGACCATCTACAGGTTTATTAACCTGGTGAGCATATTTAATTTTTTTAATAACTTCTTCATCATTATAAATAACGCCCGGAAAATTCATCATTTCGGCCAAATAATAAATGTCCTTACTCGCCATTAATTTTTTAATGCCCTCCGAATTAATCACTGCTCCTGATGTTTCGAATGGTGTTGCAGGTACGCACGAAGGAGCCCCAAAATAAAATTTGAATGGTGTTTTTTTTCCGTTTTTAATCATATATTTCACGCCATCAACTCCCATTACGTTAGCTATTTCGTGAGGGTCTGATACTGTAGCAACGGTACCGCTTTTAACCGCCGCCCTCGCAAAGCTTGTTGGCACAAGCATTGAACTTTCAATATGAACATGCGAATCAATAAGGCCGGGCAAAATATAATCATCAAACTCATCGCCAGACTCATTAATCTCTGTAATTTTAGAATTAACAATTTTAAGTTTCGCATTAAAAATTCGCCGACTTATTATATCGACTAGCTTTCCTGAAATAACAAATTCTTTATTCATATAGTCAAATTAATGTTCCACGTGGAACAAGATTAATAATTATGATGTGTTCCACGTGGAACATTATCGACCCATATATACTAAAAGCACCCCTATATCAGAAGGCGACACTCCACTAATTCGCGCTGCCTGCCCGATACTCTTAGGGCATATTCTTTTCAGCTTTTGTCTTCCTTCAGTTGAAAGAGATGAAATTTCGTCGTAACTAAAGCTTTCCGGGATTTTAATATACTCCAGCCTTTTTAGTTTGTCGGCCATTTGTTTTTCCCTCTCTATATATCCTGAGTATTTGATTAAAACCTCTGCCGACTCAATGACTTCCTCTTTTTTATGTTTGATTTCTTCGACTATCACTTTAAGTTTATCAATATGATTTATTAAATCATTCAGCCTGACTTGTGGTCTTAAAACCACATCAAACAACTTCCTTTTTTGCTTAAGAGGGGTTGTTCCCACTTCGTTTAGATAGTTGTTTATCTCTTCGGGCGCAATGCTGTGATTTTTTATAAATCCTATAATTTTATCGCGAGATTCTATCTTCTCTTTTAATAGTTCAAATCTTTCTTTTTTTGCCAAACCCATTTTATAAGAAAGCTCCGTCAATCTTAAATCGGCATTATCTTGCCTAAGCAATATCCTATATTCAGCTCTGGATGTAAACATTCGATATGGTTCGTCCACTCCCTTTGTGATCAAGTCGTCAATTAAAACTCCAATATAAGCCTGATCTCTATTAAGTATAAACTCCCCTTTACCCAAAACATTTAAATTTGCATTTATTCCTGCCATCATTCCTTGTGCAGCAGCTTCTTCATATCCTGTTGTGCCATTAATTTGTCCTGCAAAATAAAGATTCTTAATAAATTTTGTCTCTAAAGTATAAGTAAGCTGTGTAGGAGGATAATAATCATATTCTATTGCATATCCCGGTCGATATATTTTAACATTTTCCAGTCCGGAAATTTTTTTTAGTGCTTTTAACTGTATTTCCCATGGCAGAGATGATGAAAATCCATTAATATAATATTCGTTTGTAGTAAAACCTTCTGGTTCTAAAAATAATTGGTGTTTATTCTTATCTGCAAAAGTTACAATTTTGTCTTCTATACTGGGACAATATCTCGGACCCACTCCATTGATTTTACCACTAAAAAGAGGTGACTCTTTAAATCCTGTTTCTAAAATGTTATGAACTTCGGTATCTGTGTGGGTTATAAAACAACTTTTATTGTTGTTTGGGACAAAATCGTGTTGTAGAAAAGAAAACTGACCGCCGCCTTCATCACCTTTTTGTTCCTGCACCCTGGAAAAATCTATACTTCTTCCGTCAATTCTTGCTGGAGTTCCGGTTTTCATGCGTCCCACTTCAAATCCGTGTTTTTTTAATTGCTCTGAAATTCCTTTCGATGTACCTTCGCCTGCCCTTCCTCCTTCAACCTGTTTCTTGCCAACATGCATTAAACCGTTTAAGAATGTACCATTTGTTAAAATAACAGTCTTTGATTCAAGTTTAATCCCAAGTTTTGTAATTACTCCTTTTACTTTATTATCTTCAATTATTAATTCAGTAACCAAATCCTGCCACAAATCTAAATGCTCAATATTTTCTAAAATATTTCGCCATTCGTTAGAAAATACCATTCTGTCACACTGCGCTCTCGGGCTCCACATTGCAGGTCCTTTTGAACGGTTTAGCATGCGAAACTGAATCATGCTTTTATCTGTAACTATTGCAGAATAACCACCAAGCGCATCAATCTCTTTGACAATTTGCCCTTTGGCGATACCTCCCATTGCAGGATTACACGACATTTGCGCATATTTGGCCATGTCCATTGTAACTAACAATGTGCTTGAACCCATATTGGCGGCAGCGGCTGCAGCCTCACATCCAGCATGCCCACCACCTACCACAATAACATCATACTCTGGCAACATAAACTTAATTTTGAAATTCTGTGGAAAATTAGGAAAGATTTTTTAATCTTTCTAAATAATAGTTTTCTTTTTCTCTCATTATAACTTTTTCTTCATCACTTTGATCATCAAAACCAAGCAAATGAAGAATTCCATGAATAATTACGCGATGTAATTCCTCAATGATTGTAACATTAAACCGTGAAGAATTGTTCTTCACAGTTTCGATACTTATAAAAATATCTCCACTTACTATCTCGTTTTCACAATAATTAAATGTAATAATATCAGTGTAGTATTTATGTGAAAGGTATTCTTTATTAATTTTTAAGAGGTATTTATCTGAAGTAAAAATAAAATTGATATTACCTGTTTTTTTATTGATAGACGTAATTACACTATTTACCCAATTTTTTATCAGGTTTTTGTTTCTTAAATTGAATTTTGTGTTTTCGGTGAAAAATTTTATTGGCATTCTATCTTAAGTTGAACCTTATTTCAACTCTATTTCCTCGTCCGTGGAAAATTACATCGTCAGCAAGATGTTTCATTAAATAAACTCCTCGTCCGGAGATATTTTCAATGTTTTCAGGAGTAGTTGGATCGGGAACATTGTAAAAATTAAATCCTGGGCCTTCGTCTTCAATAAAAATGCTAATATAATCTTCATCAACCTGAAAATCTACTTTCACATTTTTAGTTTCATCTTCTTTATTGCCATGTACAATGGCGTTATTGACTGCTTCAACTGTAGCAATTAATACTTTGCCATAAACCTCAGAATTTATTTTAGCCTCTTCTGAAACTTCATCAATTATTTTTTCGATTTTATTGATGTTTTCAATTCTTGACTCTACTATGATGCTTTTTTCCATTTTTAAGATAATTGTTGGCACATCAAATGTCTTTAATTTATATAATTATAAGGTGTATACTTATATATTTTCAATTTGTTACGTTTTTATTCAAATTTTTCAATTATTAGGTGTTTATAAGATAATTATTATTTTCTAAGCCAACCTCGGGGGTTTAAAGCTTTTCTTTCTTCATAAATCCCTAAATGCAATACAGAGCCCTCGTCGTTATCTGTAAAATAAACATCTCCAATATAGTGTCCTTCGGCAACCTTGTCTCCGGTTTTAACTCTAACATTAACAATATTTGAATATAGCGTTAAATAATGACCGTGTCTTATAATAACAGCCATATTTGCTCCCGGAACTGCTAACACCCTTTTAATTTCTCCTTCATATATTGATTTAACTTTCGCGTCTTTTGTTGTCCCAATCTCAATTCCTTCATTTTTAATTTTCACTCCTTTTATCACAGGGTGTGGATGTTCACCAAATTCTTCTAAGACAATTGCATTATCGATAGGCCATTTTAATTTGCCTTTAGCGCTTTTAAATCCTTGTGAAATCAATTCCTCATTAGCTGATAAGGTTTTATACGTTTTGTTTGCTTTTGCTTCACGTGCTATTAACTCAGCAATGGCATTTTTCAACTGCTTCATGATTCTTTGATTCTCACGTATTTTCTTTTTTAGTTCTGATTCTTTTCTTTTTAACCTGTTAATTTCGCTGTTTTCCTTAATTCTTTCTGAACCCAAGTGTGCTTTTTCTCTTTCCTTATTTGCTAATAGTTTGATTTTTTCGCTTTTTTGCTCTTTTAATTGTTCAATTTCGTATTCCAAATTCTTTTGACTTATAACAATTTTTTCAGCTTGTTTTTTCCTGTATTTGCTATACTGTTGAAAATACTTCATTCGTCTATAAGCCTGATTAAAATCGTCTGCAGCCAAGACAAACATTAATCTATCATAATTATTGCGATTTTTATACGCGAAATAAATCATTTTGGCATATTCCTCTTTTAGCTGCTTTATTTCTATTTCAAGTGTGGTAATTGTACTGTTCTTTATATCTATTTCATTTTCAATAAATTTTACTTGATCACTTATTCTATTTATTAATTGTTCTCGTAAGCTTATTCTTTTTTTAATAATTAATAATTTATTTAAACCAGCTGATTTAGTTTTTTCTGTTTGTTCTAAAAGTTGATTTGTAAGTTTAATGCTCTCTTCTGTTTTCTTTTTTCTTTGCTCAAGCTCACCCTTTGTTTGTGAGGAGATTGGACATGACATAAGAAGCATTATCGGTATAAGAAATATAATTTTCCCTGATTTATTTTTCATCTTTTTCAGGATAAATGAATTCATTGTTTAATCTATTGTATTTTCCTTTATTTTCTTTAATAAACTTTCGCTGTTATTTCCCATTTCGTTTGATAAAGTCCAAAGCTTTAGCGCTGCCTCCACATTTCCAATTTTAAATTGTATGTCGCCATAATGTTCTACAATAACCTGGCTTTCTGCTCCACCATTTTCAAATGCTCTTTTTATGTAATAAAGTGCATCTTGATATCTTTTAAGTTTAAATAAAATCCAGGCATACGTATCAAGGTAAGTACTATTATTAGGTTCCGCAATTACTGTCTTTTTACTTATCCTTTCAGCATATTCAAGTTTTTCTTCACGTAATGACAGATAGTAACTGTAATTGTTAATTACATAAAGATTATCCGGTTCTTTATTCAACACCAATTCAAAGTAATAATCTGATTGCTTGTACTTTTTAATATTATAATAAGCTTCACCTAAATTTGTATAAAAATCCAGTTCTAGTTCTGGATTATTTTTAATGGTTTTTAAGCCTTCTTTTAAAACAATGGTCGCTTCTTCCGATTTGTCAGTTTGATTGGCAGAAAGGCCGTTAAAAAGGTAAAATAATGAGTGTTCAGGAAAGCTGTCTATTGCTACGTTTGATTTTATATATAGATTATTAAAATCATTATTATAACTGTAAATTGACAATAATTGTTCCCATATTATAATATTTCCGTTAAAATTATCCAATATGTACTCAATTTCAGTTTGAGCATCATCAAATAACTTCATCTTTATTAAGTAATCAGCATATAATGTATAAACCTCCTTCTTATCGGGATATCTGGCTTTTAATAGCAAAAGGTGCTCCTTTATTTGTTGATTATAAATATTAAACTCGCTTTGATTATTTAACAATGAGGCAAAAACCAAGATTTTCTGATTAAATTCAACTTTTTCATCATCAATAACTTTTTTTATGGTGATAAAAGCATTGTCGTAATCCATTTTTTTCCGGTAAAAATCTATTACGGAGAGCAAACCTAATACATTAGTACTGTCAAGATTAAATAATCTATTATAGTTTTCTTCTGCTTTTAAAAACAGATTGTCGTTGGTATACATTTCCGCAATTATACCATAATATCTGGGCTCGTTTGGATAATGCTTTATAAGTTTATTTATTTCCTCATACGCTTTTGTTTTGTTGCCTAAATTCAAATATAATTGCTGTTTTGCCACAGATAAATTTTCATTTACTCCAACACTTTTTTCTATATCATCATATAGCTCAATTGCTCTTTTATAATTATTTAAATGACTGTATAAAGCAGCTAAATTATATGGTATCTCCAGATCGCTTTTGTTATTTTCGTATAGCTCTTCGTATATATTAATAGCCTTATTGTAATCTTTGATTATAAGGTAAAGCTTTGCAAGATTTATTTTATACCATTTGTTATCCGGTTCTTTTTCCGTAGCTCCAATAGCATATTTTATAGCGGTATTATAATTTTGGATAACTTCGTTTATTATAGAAATTTCCGACATTGCAGCAGCACTTTCGGGATTTATTTCAAGACATTGATAATACATTGCCAAAGCTCCGTTTAAATCTCCTAATAATTTTTTCCTGTTAGCTTCTAAAAAGTAATAATAATATTGTTGCTCACTATCTGTACTTAATTCCTTTTTTATATTCCGCTTACTTTCTGATATCGTTTTATTACTACTACACGCTGATATAGTAATAATAGCAATAACGATCAGAATAGTTTCTTTTAACCTCATATCTCAACAACAATTTTTACTACCAAATTATAAACTTAACACAAAAAACGACTGTTGTGTTTACAAATTGCAAATTTTAACAATTATTAAGAAATCTATTTTACTCCCGTACTTCCAAATCCGCCGGTTCCACGGTTCGTTTCATTCAAAACATCAACCCTAATTAATTCTGCCTGCTCGTGCTTTGCAATAACCATCTGGCAAATTCTTTCGCCATTTTCAATTATTACTTCTTCGTTAGAAAGATTAATTAAAATAACCCCGATTTCTCCACGGTAATCAGCATCGATAGTTCCCGGTGTATTTAAAACTGATATTCCTTTTTTTAATGCTAACCCGCTTCGTGGCCGTATTTGTGCTTCATAACCTACGGGTATTTCAATATATAATCCTGTTGGAATTAAAGCTCTTTCCAGGGGTTTTAAGGTTTTTGACTCAGATAAGTTTGCTCTTAAATCCATTCCAGCTGAATGGTCTGTGCTATATCCCGGTATCGGATTGTCAGATTTATTTAC
>DAOWML010000215.1 GCA_030643125.1 Bacteroidales bacterium | reverse complement strand
TAGCTCATTTCCATCGAATTCGGCATACGTAAAATGACTTAACCAATCGCCGAGATTAATATATCGTGTATTTTCATTTAATTTTAGATCAAGTGGATAATGTCTGTGACCGTAAACCATAAAATCAAAATGTTCTTTTTCCAATAATTGTTTAGAATATAATATGAGCCATTCTTTATCTTCTCCTTCAAAAGGCCTTGTTTCTCTTGAGTATCTGCTGTGTGTCGACCATGAATTGGCAATCCAAATTCCTAAATTAGGATGAAGACGTGCAAAAACCCACTGAAAAAATCGATTAGCGAATATGTTTTTCAATAATTTGTACAAGGGGTCTCCTGGTCCAAAACCATCACCATGTGCTAAATAGAATTTCTTGCCTGAAAACTTTTTGATAACTGGCTTTTTATGTAGAATAACTCCTGTTTCTTGAGGTAGATAATCAAAAATCCACATATCATGATTCCCCGTAAAGAAATGAACTGGGATACCTGAATCTGTAATTTCGCAAAGTTTACCTAAAAACCTGGAAAATCCTTTTGGAATTGTTCGCTTGTATTCAAACCAGAAATCAAAAATATCACCTAAAAGAAAGATTTCCTCGGCATCATTTTTTATTTCATCGAGCCATTTTACAAATAACTTTTCCCGTTCAAGGCTTTTTTCATAATCAGGAAGCCCTAAATGTACATCGGAAGCAAAGTATATTTTCTTTTTCTGGTTCAAATTATGCTATTTTAATGCATATTCAAATGTACTTACTAATTGATTTTTCGATGGATTTGCTAATACAATTTCTCCATCAGGGTTTATCAGATAACTTGTAGGTAGATTACTAACATTGTATATTTTTGCAAAATAGGATGTTCTGCCGTTTAAATCAATAACATTAATCCATGGCAATTGATCAAAATTAATTGCACGAGTCCAGTTTTCCTTTTTAGTATCTAACGAAACCTGATAAATTTCAAATCCTTTTACGTGATATTTTTTATAAACATCTAAAAGATTGATATTTCGCTGAATACTTTCCTGGCTCCATGAGGCCCAAAAATTTAATAAAATGTATTCAGCACTAACAGCATTTAAAGAGATACTGTCACCGGACTGATTTGGCAAATATATTTCAGGCACACTCAAAACCTCCGTTGATTTCGCAATTTCACTCAATTGAACATTAGTTTTTAGTTGATTGTAACGTTTGAACAAGTTCTCCTTATCAGCCAAAAGAGCTTTAACATGTTGTGATTCCGGGTATTTTTTTTCTAATGCTTCGGAAACTATTTTTATATATTGCAGATCTCGATTTTTATATAAAACATAATTCTCATCATCGTATTTCTGATATAAAGCAACGATACTTGCCAGACTATTTAAGTTGCTTACTATAAATACAATTGAAGAATCTCTTTGCCTGTCAACAATCTCCGCATAAGATTTATTAATTTTATCAATTTGTTGATCAAACTTATCGCTTCCTTTAATTGATTCCAGATAATTTGTTATTGAATCTAATTTTTCTTTGGTGTCAATCAATTGATTATTTATCTTCTGAACAAGAATTGAACCTTCAGACCCGTTGATTTTAGCTTTGCTCATATCGGAAGCTTCAGCAGTTATACTAATAGTTTCACCTGGTTCTAATAATAATGTGAGGAAGTTATTATTTGAAACAGATAAATGATAAAACCGGGGAATGTCCGAAGACAATTTGAATTTAAAGTTTCCTTTCTTGTCTAATTTAATAGTCTTTATTTTCTCTGTTCCGGTTATTAAAAGTTCACTAAATTTAAGATTCTTTTCCTCTCCATTTTCAATCGTTCCTGTAAGTTCAAGTTGGTTTGAATTATTACAAGATGAAAGAATCATTAAACCACAAATAAGATAAAGTAAGCGTTTCATATTAATTAAATTGTTAATAGATATTTTGTTTATCATAATCCGGTTACTTTTTTGTAAAAATAACCGGATAAAATTCATTTTCTTAATGTGCTAAGTTAATCAAATATTTCTGAAAGTTTTGCTTCCAGTGCATCTCCTCTTAGATTTTTTGCAATTATCTTACCATTTTTATCTAATAAAAAGTTTGCGGGTATCGCTTGTACCTGATATAATTTAGCAGCAGCAGAATTCCAGTATTGCAGGTCACTAACATGAATCCAGGTTAACTGATCACTTTCAATAGCACTAATCCATGATTCTTTTTTCTTATCTAACGAAACCTGATAAATCTCAAATCCTTTTTCATTGTATTTTTTATAATTATTTACAAGGTTTAGATTTTCAATACGACAAGGACGACGCCATGAAGCCCAGAAATCCAGTAATACATATTTTCCTTTCAACGAAGAAAGTGCAATCGTATCACCTTTTGGATTACGAAGAATAATATCTGGAGCTGTAACCCCGATACCAACAATATTGTTAAATTCGTTTTCAGCTTTCATCTGACGTTTTTTTTCTTCCATTTCTGCATGTAAAGCTTTTACCGCTTCAGATTCGGGATGTTTTAACATAAGAGAAGAATCTACTAATTCGAAATACTCTAAATCATCATTGTGATTTAAAACAGAACGTCCAGGAGCAATTTGTTGGTAAAGGGCCATTAAACTGGCTAAAGAATTTAAATTGTTTTTCACAAATTCTTTAGTAAATTCAGTATGTTCTGAAATAATTTCACGGGAAAGCAATTTCAATGAGTCTCTAACTTTATTGATCTCCTTTGTACCAATTAAAGAACGATAATACAATCCAAGAGAATCTAATTTTTTAACACTTTCATCTAATTTTGATCGTAATACCATTATTTTGTGGCTTTCAGGTGAGCCTTCAATAATAGGATTGTTGGCAATATTTTCACCATCTGTTTTTACAACAATTTGCTCAAATGGATTAACAATTAATGTCAAATAATTATTTGGAGTAATTCTAAGAGCATAGAATTTAGGAATATCAGTTTGTCCTTTAAAAGAAAAAACACCTTTATCGTTAAGTATTATAGAATCGAGGAATACAACAGTATTAGTCTGTAATTCAATTAGATATAATTTTTCTCCATTAGCGTTGGTTACTTTTCCTGATATTGTGAAAAATTCCGTTTCTGATTCACATGAGATAACAATTAATGCTAAAATTAAAAACCATAAAATTCTTTTCATTCTATTAACTATTTATGTTGATATGTACTAAGTTATTGATTAAAAACAATAATTGACCAAGATCATTGTTCCTCAATTATTAATTTCATTGGCGAATTTAGTAAATATTTTAAATATACTTAGAAATGATAAATATATAGGAGTAGTTTATTTTTTATATTTTTGTCATCCTAAAATATTGATATCTCGTGATAATTCATACTGACTTAAATAATTTCAATATAAATACTCCAATACTGACTATAGGAGTATTTGATGGTGTCCATCTGGGACATCTGAAAGTATTAGAGAGATTAAAAGAAATTGCTAAAGAAAAAGATGGCGAGTCGGTTGTTTTAACATTATGGCCACATCCAAGAATTGTACTTGATAAGGATGTTGAATCTCTTCGCTTATTAAATAATATTGTAGAGAAGGAGTTTTTACTCTCAAAAACCGGCATTGATCATTTAATAATTATTCCATTTACAAAAGAATTTTCAGAATTAACTGCATGTGAATTTATTGAAGAGTATCTTGTAAAAAAGATAAATGTAAAACATTTGGTTGTTGGATATAATCATCAGTTTGGAAAAGATCGTAAAGCCGGGTATGAGTTTTTAAACGAATGTGCTAAAAAGTTTGGGTTTAGCATAGAAAAACTGAATGCAAAACTTGTTGATAACGACAAGGTTAGTTCAACAAAAATCAGAAAATTTTTAATTTCTGGGAATTTGGATATTGCCAACAATTATCTTGGATATGAATATTTTATAAGTGGTAATGTGGTAGAGGGAAATCAAATTGGTCGAAAAATTGGCTTTCCTACAGCGAATATTAAAATTCCGGAGCCATATAAACAAGTCCCAAAAGATGGAGTTTATGCTGTTCGGGTAAAATTAAACGGAAATTCCTATTACGGAATGCTTAATATAGGTTCTCGTCCAACAATTGAATCTACTCTTAGATCTAAAAACATTGAAGTTCACATTCTTGGTTTTGATAAAAAAATCTATAATCAAACAGTTACGGTTTCTTTTATAAAAAGGATGAGAGATGAGAAAAAATTTAATGGTTTAGAGGAACTTAAACAACAACTTGAAAAGGATAAAATTGAGATTAAGCAACTATTTAAATTAGATTAATTGAACAATTAGTAATATTTGATCGTATAGCCTTTGAATGATTTAGTTTTTTAATGTAATTTTGCAATCCTTATAAGAAAATAAAATTTAACAAATTATAAAATTGATATTATGGAAATTGAAGGAACAATGGTTGATAGCTTGCCGTACAAAGTTAGGGATTTAGCTTTGGCAGAATATGGAAGAAAAGAAATTGAAATAGCAGAGAAGGAAATGCCGGGTTTAATGTCTCTTCGTGAAAAATATGGCAAAGAAAAACCATTAAATGGAGCAAGAATAATGGGCTCTTTACACATGACTATTCAAACAGCAGTTCTGATAGAAACCTTAGTTGAACTTGGAGCTGATGTTCGTTGGGCCAGTTGTAATATTTTTTCAACACAAGACCATGC
>DAOWML010000058.1 GCA_030643125.1 Bacteroidales bacterium | reverse complement strand
TATCTTTTCCTTTAATATCTGCTCCTGTTGCAACTAAATTATAAAGTTGTGCCGAGTACCTGTCTTTTTCATCATTTTCATCAAGTTTGATTTTATGATTATCTTTTGAATAACCATAATTCATAAAAATAACTTCGGCATTTTTATCAACTGTACTTACATACCAGTACCAAACTTTGAAAAAAATATTTTTTAGTTTTTCTTTCATTTTTTATAAAAATTATTTCGCTAATCCTTTTATTAATATTCCTGACAAACCATCAATATAAGGCGAATATTTTTCATACTTTCCTTGTAAGAAAAAAGGTATTTCAAGTCCTTTTAATACCATAATAAATACGTCAATCAAAACATCAACATCTTCAATAATTGTAAATTCTCCTTTATCAATACCTTGCAGTATTATCTTTTTAATATTATTTTTTTCCCACATATCCAGACCTGCACGTAAATCATCAATAAAATCAAAGTGCTCATAAAAGTCTGCTTTAATTGTCTCATGGTAGCTTGTGGCATTATTTAAAATCTCCATTCTTGTGATTAAATAAAGTTTTATTTTTTCGGTTGCTTTTAATTCCTTATTATTTATAATAACAGATAAATTACTTTGGAGGTTATATACTTCTTTTGAAACTACTTCTCTAAACAAATCTTCTTTACTTGCAAAATGATAATATAAAGAACCTTTTGCTTTTCTTGCTATTTTAGCAATTTCGTCCATCGAAGTTTTATGAAACCCAAATCGACTGAACAATTTTTCAGCTACTGCTAATATTTTTTCTTTTGTATCGTCTATTTTCATAATAATCGTTTTGACTATTTTCGTTTTTCAGTACAAAAATAAATATAAATTTTAAAATGTCAAATTTTTTAACTGAATTTAACATTAAATGAAAAAAGAAAATTTAATATAGAAGTAATAGGTTAATTTTTTATCTAGTTAAAGGTTAAAATCCTGCAATTTCATTGCAGTTACTTTAGTTTCTATAAATTTTCTGAATGTCGAATATCGATCAACGAATGATGAATTCTGAAGTTTAAGATTATAAGCAAACTTACTTTGCAAATTAAAAATCGTTAATCGGTGTTCATTATTCAGATTGTTTGTATCGAATCTCATTCGAATTCTAAAACGATGGATTTCAATCCATAGTGGTTTATTTATAACTTTTTATGTATAATACATTAAGGTATTTGGCTTCATATAGTCTAATTTTTAAAGGCTCTGTGAGAAGGGATAAACTTGTATAATTGTGCATTGATGAAGGAGTTAACTCCTTTATCACATTAGTTCAATATTCATGATTATTTTTCAAATTAATATTATATGAACAAATACAAAATATTATATGTTTATACATATAACGTTGTAACAAATAAAATTTAAAAATATGATAAAAAGGATTTTAATTTTAATAGGAGTTATTCTTATATTAACAATAGCAGGAATATTTATTGCTTTGTTATCTGATGATAATGTAGTAAAAACAGGATTGGTAATAGGAGAAAAAGCACCGGAATTTTCAGGGATTAATCAAGATGGTGAAAAATTATCGTTAACTAGTCTTGTAGAAAAAGGACCGGTTGTACTTATTTTTTATCGAGGGTACTGGTGTCCTTATTGCAATAAACACCTTAGTGAACTTCAGGATTCTTTAAACTATATTTTACAGAAAGGGGCATCAGTAATTGCTATATCACCTGAAAAGGGTGAGTTTGTAAATAAATCAGTGCAACAAACAAAGGCATCATTTTCGATTTTAAGCGACAGTAATTATCTAATTATGAAAAAATACAAAGTTGATTATAAGGTTGCTACAAAGAAGGTAATGGCTTACAAAATGTTTAAAATGGATATTAACAAAACAAACGGCGATAATTCAAACATTCTTCCGGTTCCTGCGACCTATATTATTGGAGCTGATGGAAAAATTAAATGGATTCATTTTAATCCTGATTATAAAAAAAGAGCAAGCATACAAGAAATTATACTAAATCTTTAAATATAAAATCATGAAAACAAACTTATCTAAATCAAAAAAAGTAATCGGCTGGTCAATTGCCGGAACATTAACAGCATTTTATTTATTTAGTGCAACAGGTAAATTATTTTTACACCCGGAACAAATGCAACAAATGAATTTAGCGAATTGGCGAATTATAATTGCGTTAGGCGAAATTGCTTCTGCTCTCTTGTTTCTATTTCCTAAAACAAACAAATATGGCACTCTTTTATTAAGTTCTTACATGGGTGGTGCAATTATTATTCACATGACTTCAGGAATGAGTATTGCTATGCCTGCCATTTTCTTAATTCTAGTTTGGGTTGTTGGGTTCCTGCGAAATCCTGAATTTCTAAAAAGCTAATTTCATGAAAATTGAAGATGAACTGAAAGGGCGGTTTAGGAATGAATTTCATAAGGGTTTAATTAATTTGGTATATACCAGCAATAGCCTTAATTATAAGTTTTTGCAGTTCTTAAAGAAACATAAACTTACATCTCAACAGTATAATGTTCTTAAAGTGTTGCGAGCTTATAATTCTAAACCTTGTTCTGTTGAATTTTTAAAGGAGAGAATGCTTGATAAAAATTCAGATATGAGCAGGATTATTGAAAGACTATTTTTAAAGAAATTAGTTAAGCGAAATGAAAATAAAAGTGATAGACGACAAAAAGACATAGAGATTACACAAAAAGGTCTTGAATTACTCAATAATCTGGATGAATGTGAATTGAAAGTTGATACTCTTTTAGCGAATTTGACATTTGAAGAAGTAAATGAATTAAACAGGCTTTTGGATAAAATTCGAGACAAAAAATGAAACGTTATGATTTCATTAAGCAATTAACTTTAGGAACATTATGTATGGTCACATTAAATACATGGGCAAAAAGGATAGGAAATCTTCCTGATAATGAGCTTATAATGCCAGTTTTATTTATCGGGCATGGTTCTCCTGCAAATGCCATCGAAACAAACGATTTTACTCAAACGCTTGTTCAGTTGGGTGAAAATTTGCCTAAACCAAGCGCAATTCTATGTATTTCGGCCCACTGGACTACAAAGGGAACTTATGTGAATGTATCTCCAAATCCTAAGATGATTTATGATATGTATGGTTTCCCTAAAGAATTATATGAAGTAAACTATCCAGCTAAAGGTGCTCCGGCAATTGCAAAAGAAATACCGAAATTAATTTTAACCACAAAAGTTAAAACTGATACTGAGTGGGGTTTTGACCATGGAACATGGTCAATTCTAAAGCATCTTTATCCTAAAGCAGATGTGCCTGTTTTTCAAATGAGTATAGATTATAACAAACCGATGCAATTCCATTATGACCTTGCTAAGCAATTAAATTCCTTACGAAAAAAAGGGGTGTTAATTATTGGTAGCGGAAATCTAACTCATAATCTAAGAATTGTAGACTTTCCAAATATAAATGCAGCGCCCAGAGATTGGGCATTAGAATTCGATTCCAAAATTAAACTACACATAGATAAAGGAAATCATCGAGCAATTATCAACTACGAAAAAATTGGTGCATCCGCAAAATTAGCTGTTCCCGAACCAAGTCACTTTTTTCCATTGATTTATGCACTGGCATTACAGGATAAAAATGATGGAATTTCATATTTCTTTGAAAAATTCCATTATGGAACTCTTTCTATGCGGGGTGTAAAAATTGGTTAATAGAATACATTATTTACAATATGACAGAAAGTCCTTATTAGAGATTCAAAAGAGAGCTTTCATACATAAAATAATCATCTAATGTATCTCTTGTGAAAGCTGCTAACTGTTTGGTACATCGTAGTGTACAACTTCTAATACTTGTTAAATTTTGCACTTCCTTTACAATTTCATTAACCGGATTATCGCTTTTTATAATTCTATTTACCAGACCAAGTTCAAGGGCTTTTTTCGCAGATATTTTATCCTGAAGTAAGAGTTCCATTGCTTTGTTATAACCTAACTGACGAACTAAAAAATATGGTAATCCTCCACTGGGGTGTAAGCCATATTTAATATGAGCCAGTGAAAAATACATATCCGGAGTGGCATATCGAATATCAAGTGCCATTGAAGCACCAAAGAATGGTGTAACAATGCCACCCGAAAGTAATGTAAAACATATCTTTTTAAATTGGACCAGGTATTTTACAAAACGAATTAAAATATTCATTTCTTTCAATCGTAAAGATTTATCACAAAAATCCGGAATATCAAATCTTTCACTCTCATCAAAAGAGATCATCATTTTTTTTATAAATTCATCATAAACTTCTTCACCAAAACAACCTGGTTTATTTAAAAAAAGAACGGATTTAATATGTGGATCATATTGAATTTTATCCAACGATTCAATAAAAGTATCACTTTCAAATGGATCTGACAAAATGCTAAATGCATTTTCTTTTAGATTAATAACAGCCAATCTATCAATTATTGATATTTCGTATGTATTATTTACTGAATCCATAATTATAAATATTAGTCTTTAAATTTAGCATTTGATTTAAAAATAGACTGGATAGAAATAATTTAACAATTACTTATTTGATATCTACATAGTTAAGTGCCAAAAAATAAATTCATTCTTACCCAATCCATCAATCATGGCTTCATTTTAAACTATAAAGTACTTTCAATATTCCAAACAAAAGCATTTAAACCTTGTTCTTCAGCACTTTTATTCAATTCATCTAATTTTTTTAATATTAGTGGCACCTTTTCGTCTTCCGTTATACTTAAAATGGAATTATTTAAAGCCGGCCATGTATGCGAACCCATGTGAGGCTCACCAGTTTTAGTTCCCCTTCCTTTAACATCTGTCCACATGGTATAACCTCTAATTAAAAGTCCATTAAGAATCTCGCTTACTTTTTCAGTTAAAGCCTGGTTATATACTATAAATACTGCTTTCATAAGTTAGTTATTATTGTTATTACTAGTTACTAATACTGATTTTATGGCTCTTTTCATACGTGCTGTACCAAAGAAACTGTAAATTACAGGAATAAGAATTAAAGTTACCATAGTTGAGAACAATAATCCTCCGATGATTGATATTCCCATAGGACGCCAAATTTCAGCCCCTTCTCCCTGCGAAATAGCTAAAGGAAACATGGCTAAAAGAGTTGTAAGTGTTGTCATAAGTACAGGCCTTAATCGTGAACGGCCAGCATCTAATATTGCTTTCCATAAAGTAATATCTCTTTCACGAAGCAGATTTGTATAATCAACTAAAACAATACCATTTTTCACAACTATACCAACCAGCATAACTCCACCGATTAAAGAGATAACATTCAGGGTTGTTCCTGTAATTGCCAGTGCTAAAAATACCCCGGTAAATGCAAATGGTAACGAAAACATGATAATAAACGGTTCTCTGAAAGATTCAAATTGCGATGCCATTACAATATAAACCAAAACAATACTTAATACTAATAATAAACCTAAATCTCTAAAGCTATCCTGCATATCCTGTGCACTACCACCAATTTCGTACATTACACCATCAGGGATATCAAGTTTATCCATATTTTTATTAATTGATGTAGTTACTTCTCCTAAATCTCCTTCTACAAGAGCTGAAATGGTAACTACTCTTTCTTTATTCTCCCTGTTAATACTTGGAGGTGAGTAATATTGCATAATTTCAGCTACTTCTTTTAATTTAATCAGTTTACCTCTTGGATTTTGAATTGTAATATTTTCAATATCGGAAGTAGAATTTCTGAATTGTTCATCATAACGCAATATTATATCATATTCTTCTCCTTCTTCGCGATACTTGGTAGCTGTTAATCCATTAATCCGGTTTCTAACAGCTCCGGAAACAGCAGCAGTGTTAAGCCCAAGTGATGACATTTTTTCTCTATCCAAAATAATCTGTAATTCGGGTTTTTCTTTGTCCCTGTCAACCATTATATCTATGGTTGCATCCATTTCTTCCATGAAATTGGCTACTTGCTCAGCTAAAATACTGGTTTCATCAAAATCATAACCAAATATTTTAACTTCCACTGTATTTGCTCCGCCGGAACCTCCCATAGAACCTCCTCTTGATCCTCCGGGATCAACATTATATTTTGTTATTTCAGGAAATTTACTTAGGTCTTCACGTAATAACTCCGATATTAGAAAAATATCTCTTTCACGTTCATCAATACTCGATAAACTCATCATAAAATTAATAATATAACTCCCTGATTCCATGAATACACTTGCAATACTGCCTTCATCTCCGGCACCTGCACTTGTTGAAACCATGATGATTTCAGGATATTTTTCACCAATTATATTTTCTATTTCACGAGCTATCTTTTTTGTTTCATCAAGCCTTACTCCCTGAATTAATTCGACCTTTGCAGAAATCCTTCCATTATCGGATGGTGGCATAAATTCAGAACCAACAACTTTTATTAAAAGAATAGATGAACCAAATATTATTATGGATATAATTACTACTAAACCTCGATGTTTTAATGCATAACCTAATGTTTTTACATAAATATCATCTAATTTACCAAGTACTTTTTCATTAAAGATAGCTAATTTACCGTTAAATGATTTTTTATCCCATTTTTTTAAGCGTAAAAGCTTGGAAGATAACATAGGTGTAAGGGTTAGTGCAGCTATTGTTGAAAGGCCTATTGTTATACAAACTATATAGCCCAGAGGTTTAAATAATTCACCTGTCATACCTCCTAACATAGTAAGTGGAAAAAAAACTGCTATAACAGTTAGTGTTGTAGCAACAACAGCTAAACCTACCTCGTTTGTTCCATAAATAGCTGCTTCTCTCGGGTAACTACCTTTTTCAAGATTTTTCGTTATATTTTCAAGTACCACTATTGCATCATCTACTACCATACCAATGGCTATTGATAAAGCAGAAAGCGAAACAACATTAATACTATCGCCAGTTAAAAAAAGAAAAATAAAAGCTCCGATTAATGAAACCGGAATAGTTAAAATAATAATAAATGTTGCTCTCCATCGGCCAAGAAAGAATAATACTACAAGAACAACAAACAAACCGGCATACATTAATGTTTGTGAAAGGTTGCTTATTGCTCCGGTGATATAATCAGATGTATCAAATATGATTTCAATTTTAACATCGGGTGGTAATGTTTTTTCCAGTTCTTTAATTTTCTCTTTAGCAAGTTTTGCTACCTCCACCGTGTTTGCCCCGGTTTGCTTTTGTATCATCACTCTTACACCTGGTTTTCCGTTTATTCTCTCGTCAATATTTAATTCTTTAAGATCATCACGAACAGTAGCAACATCTTTTAAATAAACAGGTTTTCCTTTTACATTAGAAATAATAATATCTTCAATAATATTGCTATTTGCAAATTCCCCTTGTACACGCAATGCATAGTCAACCTGCCCCATTTTAACATTTCCTGCCGGTAAATTAAGATTTTCAGCTGCTAGTATCCCTGCTAATTGCTCCAATGATAAATTATAAGCATCGAGCTTTCGTGGATCAATATCAACCATAATAGCTCGTTTTGGGCCTCCCATTATTGAAACAGATCCAACACCATCAATCCTGTTAATCGGATTTATCAATTTATCTTCAAGAAGTTCATTTAACGCAGGATAATTCTCATCAGCTGTTGCCGAAAACATCATGATAGGAATCATACTTGAACTAAACTTTAAAATAGTAGGTTCGGTGGCTTCAGCCGGCAAATAGCGCGCACTCCTGCTGAGTGCATCTCTTATTTCATTGGTGGCTTCATCTAAATTTGATCCCCATTCAAATTCAAGGATAATAACTGAAATGTTATCTTTTGAGCTGGATTTTATTTCTTTTAAATTAGATAATGTACTAAAGCTATTTTCAAGCCGCTTGGTTACATTTTCCTCAATATCCGAGGCATTAGCCCCGTTATAGAATGTAAAAACTGAAACTACCGGCGGGTCAAATTCAGGGAAAAAATCTACAGGTATAAACATCAATGAATATACACCCAGAACCATTATCCCAATGAATACCATCAGGGTAGTTACAGGTTTTTTAACAGCTGTGCTATATAAACTCATAATAAAATTCCTCCGTATTATTCTACTATTTCAATTTTTACTTGATTTTCTAGTTTGCTTTGTCCTGAAACAATAAGTTGTTCACCTTCATTCAGGCCGTTTACAATTTCAATCTGATCGTCAAATATTTTTCCAACTTCAACTGATTTTCTTATTGCAACATTGTTTTCGTTAACAAAAATATACATGTTATTTGTCCCTGTTTGTTTTAAAACTGCAGTAGTTGGTATCAGTATAGTTTTTTCACTACCAATATTTAAGGTTGAACGAACAAACATACCCGGCCTTAATTTTTCATCCGGATTTTGAATTTTAATTTCTATTTTAAAAGTCCTTGTTGCTACATCAATTGTAGGATGTATTCTGAAAACATCACCAACAAACTCTTGATTCGGGTATATATCAGTTGTGATAACTGCTTTTACGCCTTTTTTAATTTTTGGGAAATAGGTTTCTGATAAATTAACAATTAATTTTGAAGGATGAATCTGAACCAGTGAAATAACAGCTGCTTTCCCTGCAGGTGTATTTGGTGCTCCTGAAAACATTTCACCATCCTCGTAATATTTACCGGAAATTATTCCTGTGAAAGGTGCTTTTAATTGAATATTTTCGCGAAGAAATTCAACGTTAGCAACAGTTACTTCGTATTGAGCCTTAATTTGTTCATACTTCTGATCTGCAATACTGCCTACCTTTTTTAATGTATCCAGTCGATCATAATCCGTTTTAAGTTGTTTTAATTGTATCTCGGCTTGCTCCAGTTGGATTTCATCCATTTGTACAAGAAGATCGCCTTTCTTAACATGGTCTCCAACCTCGACAAATATTTTTTCAATTCTTCCCGGTTGGGCAGGAGAAAAATAAACCTGTTCAAAAGGTTCTATGCTTGATGTATAATCAATATTTCTTTCAACTTTTTCCTTAATTACTTTTGAAACTTTAACAGGAAAAACCTGATCTGAAATCACTTCTTTATCTTCAACATTTTTAATGTTTTTATTATCTGAACATCCTGAGAAAGATGTTATTAAAATAAAGGCTAAAGCGGTATATATTATGTTCCTATTTTTTTTCATGATGTATAATATTAAATTATAATTTACTATTTAATTGTTTAAGATTAATTTCAGATTCTAATAATTGAACCAATGACTGTATGTAATTAGTTTCGGCTTGTAAATAATTATTATTAGCTGTTGTAAGATCAAGGCTTGAGACAATCCCTTGTTCATATTTCAATCGTATACTATTATAAACACGATTCGAAACTTCCACGTTTTTCTTTTGACTTTCATATTGTTCAATAGCTGTTTTCAGGTTAAACTGAAGTTGTTTTTCTTGAAGTTGTAATTGATACTCAATAAGTTCCTTGTTATTCTGGCCTGTTTGTAATTTAATTTTCGACTGATCAACTTTCGATTTTCTTTGGCCACTGCTAAATATTGGTATGCTGGCCTGAACGCCAATAATATTTTTAGGAGTCATGTCAAAATCAGGTATTAATAATTTCTCGGTATAACTATAAAATCCGGAAATCGTAGGCAGATAATTCATTTTTGCCATTTTAATTTGTTTTTCTAAAACGGCCTCCTGTTTTTGGATTAGCCTATAATTTATATTTTCAGCTACATTAAAAGAATAACCAAGCGTGCTATAAAAATCAATT
>DAOWML010000002.1 GCA_030643125.1 Bacteroidales bacterium | reverse complement strand
TTCTGTCAAAGAATAATTTTTGGGTTTAAATAATCTAGTGTGGTAATTATTAAATAGTGTTACTAATATTTTATGATATTTTTTTCTTTATGCAAGGCAAAATTTGCAAGCATAGCTTTAGCTACGGTTAATAATTTTAACGCAGCAGAAAGGAAAAAAGGGCGTGAAATAAGTAATGGAATTTAGTAATTGCCACACTAGTTTAGGAATTCCAATATTCGTTCAAGATTCATTTTTTGAACAGCTTGCTTTGTGTTGATAAGCGAATCTGCCAGTTTAGATTTACGCGCTTTAAGTTGTTGCATTTTTTCTTCAACAGTTTCTGTTGCAATAAATCGATAAACCATGACTTTTTTGTCTTGCCCGATTCTGTGAGCACGGTTTATAGCTTGTTCTTCAACGGCAGGGTTCCACCATGGGTCAATAATAAAAACATAATCTGCAGCTGTTAAGTTTAGACCGATACCTCCGGCTTTTATCTGAATTAGAAAAACATGTTTTTCTTCATAATTCTGGAAATCGTTAATAACTTGATCGCGATTTTTTGTACTTCCGGTTAACATCGAAAACTGATGATCGTGTTTGTTTAGATATTCAGCAAATAAATTCAAATGTTTAACATAAGACGAAAAAATTAAAACTTTATGTTTTTCTGCAATCAGATTTTCAATATTACGAGTTATTTCATCATATTTGCCGGATTCTGCTTTATAATCCTGATCAATTAAAACCGGATGATTTGCGATTTGTCGAAGTTTATTCAATCCTTCAATGGCTAAAATGGTTGGTTTATCTTTGGTTTTTTCAATCGTTTCCATAATAGAATTCCTGATCTTCGATTTTTCTTCCTCATACAACGACTTTTGCTCATCAGTCATATCGCAATAAATAACCGATTCAATTTTGTCAGGCAAATCTTTTGCAACCTGATGTTTTGTTCTTCTTAAAACAAATGGTTGAATAAATTGCTGTAATTTCTCTTTTTTCTCTGGATCAGTATTTTTTTCAATTGGCTGAACAAATTCCCGTTTAAAAAATCGCAAATTTCCAAGTAATCCTTTATTTAAAAAGTTGATTTGAGCCCACAAATCAGTTAATGAATTTTCAATTGGAGTTCCTGTTAAAACCAATCGGTGGTTTGATTTTAACTGAATTATAGCCTTATAGGTTTTGGAGTCAGGATTTTTAATGTACTGACTTTCATCTAAAATAAGGTAAAAGAATTTATATGTTTTTAAAAGCTCAAAATCGTTTCGCACAATTCCGTAAGTGGTAAGAATAATGTCGAATTTGTTAAATATGCGAATGTCTTTTGGACGATTTTGCCCGATAAATTTATAGCATTTTAATTCTGGAGTAAATTTTCTGATTTCTTTTTCCCAGTTATGTATAAGTGAAGTAGGCATTACAATTAACGAAGTAGCTGACGCAGGAATATTTTTAATATCGATATTATCAAAGATACTGAGTTGAGCTAATACTGGTTTTTCTTCCGGTTGATAATTTTTTCCATCTGATTTTCCCTTTGAATTTAACAATAAGGTAAGCGTTTGAACAGTTTTCCCTAATCCCATATCATCAGCTAAACAACCGCCAAATTGACTTTCTTGTAATAGTTGCATCCATGCAAAACCTTCCTTCTGATAAGGACGTAATTCAGCTTTTAAGTTTTTTGGTAACTCGTAATGATTTTGATTATAGTTCGAAATAAGGTTTTTATACTTCTCTATAATAGATTTGCTTTTTTCAGGGATACTGGTTTCAATTAACCCAAAATGATGTTTATCTAACTGAATGTGTTTGTCAACATTATTGCCAAATAGGAAAAGTTCTTTGTATTTAGCGAACCACTCTTTTGGTAAAATAGCTAATTCTCCGTTTGGTAGCTTGTATTCCCTGACTTCGTTTAAAATATTATTCCTGAACTTGGTAAACGGAATACTAAACTCTCCAATCTGAACTATAATATGAATATCAAACCAATCGTTTCCTTCTTTTATATCTGACTTAATTTCAGGCTTGCGAAATGAATATTGAATTTTTTTTTGCTTTTGATTTAATTTAATTCCTACTGCTAATATTTTTTCTTTGTTAGTACCTATCCAATTAATAAATTCATAATTTTCATCTTCCTTTTTAACATTTCGGAGAATTGCAGGTGTGAAATGCGATTCCATAGTATTGGTTAATCCAATAGAATTCAGCTTTTCTATAATTGAATTTTCCCAATTAGTATCTCTAATAATTTTATGAAATACATAATCTCCATTTTGATCTTTGAACTTAACTGAAGAATTTGAAACTATATTTGCAAAATAAATAATTTGATCATTATAGTTAAAGCTTAAAATTAATATAGGATCGCCTTGAAGGTTTTGTTCAAAACTTAATTTCGCTTCTTTTTTAAATATTGTTTTATTAATTGTAAATCCTTTAGCTTTTACATTATATTGTTTAATACTTTCCAACGCAAAAATTTCGAACCATTTCTTTTCCGATGATTTAGGAATATGAATACAATCTTTATTGAAAAAAGGAAGAAGTTTTTTAGCATTGATATAATCAAAAATATAAAGTTTATTTTCAATAATTATTCGACATGGATCTTCTGTTAAAATAAAACCAGATTTTTTAAGCAGGTTTAATTCTTTGTCATTATGCTCTATGCTTAAATAATATTGTGTTTCATTTTCCAGTTTGGTAATATTAAAAACCGACTGTGCTTTACCTTTAATTACTTCAATTTTATCCCCGCTATCAATATATTCCGGTTTTTCTTTAAAATAGACTTCGATATCCATTTTTTGTAAAAAGTCAATACATTTCGCTAAACGTTTTTCAATATAAGGCCTTATATACTTATCTGCAAATTCTTTATTGAGAGCATTAATAAAATCAACAGTAGTTTGCCCGCGTTTTTTCGAAAATATTTTATGTAGATTTCGATCACTATATTCATCAATCCATTTAATAAGCTGTTTTTCATTTTCTGAAAAACCATCAATATATTTGCTGATATTTAAATGTGAAATTTTTGCTTCGATATGATAAAAACCATGGTTTGATTTAATCACTATTATGTAAGGTACCATTATAAGTCCAAATAAAGGATGATCTACAATACCAATGACCAATTCTTTTCGTTGCATAAATTTAAAAATCTATATTCTTAAAAATTCTATAAAAATACCAAATTATGATAATCTGAAATAATAATCATTAATCATTTTTGAAAAGAAAATTCTGTAATTAGAATTATTTTAAATAAATCTTGTAAGACTCAGTATTATTAGGATTTAGAGTATAGATATTAAAGGACATATTGTAAATCTTGGTATTGATAAATCAAAATTTTATATTCAAAGATTATTTTTGAAACCATTAATTATAAACTAAGCGTTTTAAACTATGCGTGTTAAACGAATACTACAGGAAAAAGAAGCTGTCATACAGTCATCTGTGGATCTAACCTTAATTGATCCATTAATTGAAAAATATAAAAATAAAAAAGGTAACCTAATCCCAATTTTACAGGGAACTCAGGATGTTTATGGATATTTACCTAAAGAAACTTTTATAAAAATATCTGAACAAACAGGATTAAAACTTAGTGAAATGTATGGTGTTGCTACGTTTTATACGCAATTTAGATTAAATCCCGTTGGAAGATATATTGTAAAAGTATGCCATGGTACTGCATGTCATGTGCAAAATGCCACTGCAATTTCTGAAGCTGTTGAAGATGCTTTAGGAATAAAAGATGGAGAAACTACTGAAGACAGACTTTTTACATTAGAGTCTGTTGCTTGTCTTGGTTGTTGTTCTCTGGCTCCGGTTATGATGATCGGAGATGAGACTTATGCTAAACTTACAGGAAATAAAGCTGTGAAAATCGTTAAAGAAATCAAGATTAAGGAAAGTAATTAATTTATTCCAACAGGAAAAACCTAAAGAATTTAACATGAAAAAAACTAAAGTTTTAGTAGGATTAGCAAGTTGTGGAATAGCTGCTGGTGCTAATAAAGTATACAATAAGCTTAAGGCTTTACAAGAAGCAGATAAACTCGATATCGACCTTAAGATAACAGGATGTATTGGAATGTGTTACCGTGAGCCATTAGTTGAGGTAATTGATGAAACCGGCTCGTATTTATACGGAGAGATTGATGAAGAAAAGGCAGTTGAAATTTTTGATAAACATCTGAAACAAGGTGAAATTGTAAAAGATTATGTTGTAAAAAGTGATTTGTTTGAATCAAAAGATGATTCGTTTTGGGATGGCCAGGTAAAGATTGCACTTCGAAATTGTGGTGTTATTGACCCTGAAAATATTGTAGAATACGAAGAGCATGATGGTTATATAGCCATTAAAAAAATACTGGAAGGTAAAATAAGTCAAGAACAGGTTATAAAAACTGTTCTGGATTCAGGTATTCGTGGCCGTGGTGGTGGAGGATTTCCGACCGGAATGAAATGGAGATTTGCATACAATAATAAAGCTGATACAAAATATATTATTTGTAATGCTGATGAGGGTGACCCGGGTGCATTTATGGACAGATCTTTATTAGAAGGTGATCCTCACGCAGTTATTGAAGGTTTGATTATTGGTTCTTATGCTATCGATGCCAGCGAAGGTGTTATTTATTGTCGTGCCGAGTATCCATTGGCAATTAAGCGATTAAATATCGCTATTGATCAGGCCAGAGAAAAAGGATATCTCGGGAAAAATATTATGGGAGTTAAAGGATTTAACTTCGATTTATATGTTAAAGAGGGAGCTGGAGCTTTTGTTTGTGGTGAAGAAACAGCATTGATGGCTTCAATTGAAGGTGAACGCGGGATGCCACGTAAACGACCGCCATTTCCGGCAGAAGCAGGATTATGGGGTAAACCATCCAATATTAATAATGTAGAGACATTTGCTAATATTCCATATATATTATTAAATGGTGCAGAATCGTTTTCGAAATACGGTACTGAAAAAAGCAAAGGAACAAAGGTTTTTGCTTTAACAGGTAAGATTAATCATGGTGGTTCTGTTGAAGTACCAATGGGTATTACAATCAGAGATATCATATTTAAATTAGGTGGTGGGATTACCGATGGTAAAAAGTTTAAGGCTGTACAGCTGGGAGGTCCATCAGGTGGTTGTATCCCTGAATATCTTGCTGATACCATTGTTGATTACGATTCAGTAAATGCAACAGGAGCTATTATGGGTTCGGGAGGAATGGTTGTAATGGACGAAACAACATGTATGGTCGATATTGCACGATTCTTCCTTGATTTTACATGTAAAGAATCATGTGGGAAATGTACTTTTTGCCGTGTGGGAACAAAACGAATGCTTGAAATTCTTACCAGGATTACACAAGGCGAAGGTCAGGAAGGAGATATTGAAAAACTGGAAGAATTAGCATATCAAATTAAAGATAACTCTCTTTGTGGCTTAGGACAAACAGCACCAAATCCTGTTTTAACTACCATAAAGTATTTCCGTCATGAGTACGAAGCTCATATAAAAGATAAAAAATGTCCTGCATTAAATTGTAAAAAACTACTTACTTATACTGTTAATCCTGATACATGTACAGGTTGTACAGTTTGTGCTAAAAACTGTCCGACAGATGCAATCGACGGAGCAAGAAAAGAAATTCACTTTATTCGTCAGGATGCATGTATTCAGTGCGGTATGTGCTTTAGTAAGTGTAAGTTTGATGCTATTATTTTATCATAATTTCAAACTTTTTAATTGATAATTAAAAAATCCGTAACCAAATTAGAAAATAAAATGAGCAATCAACTAAATATAATTCTTAACGGTAAAAATGTTAAAGGAACCCCGGGGGAAACTATTCTCCAGTTAGCTAAGCGTAATGGAATTGAAATTCCTACATTATGTAACGATCCGCGCTTAAAACCATTCTCATCATGTTTTGTATGTGTTGTTGAAGTAGAGGGAATGAAAGGAATGCAACCATCCTGTTCAACCAAGATTCAGGAAGGTATGAAAGTAGAAACAGAAAACGATAAAGTAAAAAAAGCTCGAAAAACAGCACTGGATTTATTAGTAAGTAATCACTATGCCGATTGTGAAGCTCCCTGTAAGCAAACCTGTCCGGCAGGTGTTGATGTACAAGGTTATATTTCATTAATTGAAAAAGGCCTGTACAGCGAAGCTATCGGTTTAATTAAAGAAACCAATCCATTGCCTGCAATTTGTGGTAGGGTTTGTGTTCGTCCTTGCGAAGTAGCTTGTCGTCGTAATTATTTAGACGAAGGTGCCGCAGTAGGTATCGATTATATGAAACGTTTTGCTGCCGATCAGGATTTACTTTCCGAGACAAGATATGTTCCTGAAGTAGAACTATCAACAGGTAAAAAGGTAGCAATTATTGGTGCCGGTCCCGGTGGATTATCAACAGCATACTTTTTACAACAAAAAGGACATCAGTGTGATATATTCGAAGCAGCTCCAAATCCTGGTGGCTGGTTACGTTATGGTATTCCTGAATATCGTTTGCCAAATGATATTTTGGATAAGGAAGTATCAGCGGTTACTGAATTAGGAACAAATATATTTTACAATAAAAAACTTGGTGATAATTTAAGTTATAAAGAATTAAAGAAAGATTATGATTCTGTAATACTAACTATCGGATCGCAACGAGGAACATTAATTGGTTGCGAAGGCGACGATGCGGAAAATGTTTTCTCTGGAATTGATTTTCTTAGAAATATGGAAATGACAGGTCAGAAATATGACTTTGCCGGAAAAACAATTGCTGTAGTTGGTGGCGGAAATACTGCCATGGACTGCTGTCGTACATCATTGCGTTGTGGTGCTGAAAAAGTTTATGTTATTTATCGTCGTACTGAAAAAGAAATGCCTGCAAATCCAATAGAGATTCATGAATCAAAGGTTGAGGGTGTTGAATATATGTTTTTAACTAATCCGTTGAAAGTTAATAAAGACAAAGATGGTAAGTTGAAATCAATGACATGCCTAAAGATGGAATTAGGCGAACCTGATGCATCGGGCCGTCGTCGTCCTATACCAATTGAAGGATCCGAATTTGAGATTGAACTGGATTATGCTTTAGCAGCAATAGGCCAAAAAACAGAAGTAAATTTCTTGGATGACATTAACCAGTTTGCCACTGATGGTAAGTTAGAAGTTAATCGTTGGGGCGATATAGATGCTGATAAGCAAACATTACAAACCGGTGCAAAATCAATTTTTGCTGCTGGAGATGGAGTGTCTGGTCCTGCTACAATTATTGAAGCAGTAGCTCAGGCAAAAATTGCCAGTCGTAGCTGTCATCAATATTTAATGGGATTGGAACTTGAACCGGAACCAAAAGAATTTATCAGCCGAAGAGATAATTTTAAAGAACTAAGTTCAAGTGATTTCTTAGGAAGATATCAAAAACAAATGCGTGAAGAAATGCCTGTTCTTCCTGCTAATGATCGTGTTAACTTTAAAGAAGTTGAGTTAGGTTATAATGGTGAAGAAGTTGCAAAACATGAGGTTGAACGTTGTTTAGAATGTGGATGTACAGAGTTTCATACATGTGATCTTAAAAAGTATTCAACACAATACGATGTAGATCAAAAGCATTTCGCAGGTGATTTCCATGAGCATGAACTGGATTTTTCACATCCGTTTATCGAAATAGATAATAATAAATGTATTCTTTGTGCCCGTTGTGTAAGAATTTGTAAGGAAGTAGTAGGAGCAAATGCGCTGGGATTAGTAAATCGTGGTTTCGATACATTTATTGCTCCAAGTATGGAGAATTCACTTACCGAAACTAATTGTGAGTCCTGTGGATTATGTATTTCAACATGTCCAACCGGAGCAATTACAGAAAATGTTGCTTTCAAGCCGGGTCCGGTAAAACTGGATACTATTAATACATTATGTAATTATTGTTCGGTGGGTTGTGAATTAGAATATCATCATAAATCAGAATTCGTTTGGAAAGTAACAGGCAAAGAAGGACAAATTAATAAAGACGGAAATATTTGCCGTTATCCGAAGTTTGGATATGGCATTATGAATGATACAAAACGATTAACTCAACCATTGTTAAAAGTTGACGAAAATTTTGAAATTATAAGCTGGCAAAAAGCTTTTGATATTATTGTTGATGAAATAAAAGCAGCTGATCCTGACGAAAATGGATTTTTTGCAGGAGCAAGATTGAGTAATGAAGAAATGTATCTGATTCAGAAACTTGCACGTGCAGGAGCAAAAACCAATAATGTAACAAGTTTTCATTATGTAGGTCGGGGAAGATGGTATAGTGAGAATTTTGAAGCAAATGTACCGTTTGAGCAAATCAAAGATGCAAGCAGAATCTACTTATTAGGATCAGAAGTGAATATGGACAATGCTGTTGTTAGTTTTATGATAAACAATGCCCGCGAAATTGAAAATGTCCCTGTTGAATTGGTAACAAACAAGGAGTTAAGTGCACTGGAGCATAAAGTAGATAAAACAGTTAAGGTTAAATCATATTATCATTTCATAAAGGCGGTTAATTATTATTTAATGGAGAAAGGATTGCATAATGCCTTGTTTATTAAAGATAACTGCAGTGGATTTGATGAGTATAAGAAAGAATTAGCTAAAGATAACTACGAAGAACTAATAAAAGAATCAGGAGTGTGTTGTCAGGAAAGTATAGAAGAATTTGCAGTGAAGTATAATAATGAAATAAATGCTGTTCTTGTATTTTCCGAAAAAGAAGTTTCATCGAATGTTAGCAGAGAATTATTTAATCTGGCTATGATTACCGGCAAATTAGGAAAAACTGCTAACGGCTTGATTTCATTAAAAGAAAAGAATAATTCGCAAGGAATATTCGATATGGGAGTTTCATCGAAAAATTGTATTGGGTATATTGATTTAACTGATGAAGAATATATAATGAATCTAACAAAGATATGGAATATTGATAGTTTGCCTGCTCAAGGAGATAAATGCATGAAAGAATTATTAAATGAAGGTTTAATTAAGAAATTCTATATTTTTGGTGAAGATCCTGTTGGATGTGCTACTGATAAGGCTGAAGTTCAAAAGTGGTTTGGAGAAGCAGAGTTTATCATGGTTCAGGATTATTTTATAACAGAAACAGCTAAACAAGCTAATTTGATTCTTCCGGCAGTATTCCCTGTTGAAACATCAGGTAGTTTTACAAATACACAAAAGAATATTCAGATATTTGAAAAACAGTTTAATGGTAAAGTTGAAATAGAAAACTATATGCAACTGGTGCAGATATTTAATCAGTTTACAGAAACAAAGATTGAATCAGTTGATGATATCAGAAAAGAAGTATTTGAATTATTATCAGTTATTAATAAGAAAGAAAACTACGAATTTATTTATACCGAAAAAGATAATTTGAATAAACTCTTTAAACATGGTTGCGACTTTGTTATTAAATATTTTGACGAAAAGTTTAAAGAAGCATTTAATTAAATCATAAAATACTTGCTTCGTACTGTTTTATTTAATAATTTATAGTAGATTTTTAAATGCACTTAATTGCAATTTATTTCTATGTTTTCGAAATTCAAATCATTGAATAAATCTAAAAAATAATAATTATGTACAATTTTATATCATTAAAAGTAAAATGCCCGGATTGTGGTAAATCATTAATGGATCATGAGAAATTAATTGATCATGAGTCGAGTATAAAATTGCATATTAAAATAGGTAATAATGATGGTACTATAAACTTAAGTTCAGTTTACGAAAGTTATAATTATATATGTGATATTGAAACTCCTGATAGAAAGATAGCTGAATTTTATTGTCCACATTGCCAGGCTCAAATCATTAAAGAAGAGAAATGCAAAATTTGTAAGGCTCCGATGATTCCCCTGACCTTAGATATGGGTGGCGTAGTTAGCATATGCTCACGCAGTGGATGTAAAAATCATGCTATAGAATTTGAAGATATTTCAGTTGCTTTAAAAAAGTTTTACCAGGAACATGGTTTTAGAGGTAGAGATTACCCGAAAGAATTAGATTTAAGAGGACAGTTTGCTAAACCAAAAGTAAAAGTAAAAGATGAAGAAAAAGAAATAATTGAAACAGGAGCTTTCTTAAATTCATATTGCCCACATTGTAAAAAGAGCTTAATTGAACATGATATGTTAAAATTAAAAATTGATGATTATGATAGAAAAGAATCAGGTTTTATTATGTTAAGTCCTTATCTTAATGTATATTCTGCAAAATCAACAATTTTCCTTAAAGAAGATAAATCTGTAAGTGATATAAGATGTTTTCACTGTGACAAAAGTTTAATGGTTGAAGATAAATCATGTGAATTATGTCATTCTCCTATTGCAAAAATCTTTATTGGAGCTAGATCCAGGCTTATTAATTTTTATATTTGTTCAAAAAAGGGATGTAAGTGGCATGGTTTAAGTGAAAACGATCTATACGATATTAGATTAGAAGATAGTATGGAATGGTAAATTTTTGATAAGTAAATACTTAATAGGAACATAGATAGAATTAAAAATTGAGTTATGTTTCAAATTGAAAGAAAACAGGAATTAGCAAAAGGAACAATAATCAGATTTGATTTAAGTGCTCCTAAAATTGCTAAAAAAGCTAAACCAGGCCAGTTTATTATTTTGCGAGTTAACGAAACTGGTGAAAGAGTACCAATGACTATTGCTGATAAAGATGAATTTGCCGGAATTATAACAATTATTTTTCAAGTTGTTGGAAAAACAACTGCTTTAATGCGTTCTTTGAAAGAAGGAGATTTAATAAAAGATGTAGCTGGGCCATTAGGGAAACCAGCTGAAATTGAAAAAATAGGAACCGTAATAATGGTTGGCGGAGGAACAGGAGTAGCAATACTTCATCATGTTACAAAGGCATTTAAAAATGCAGGCAATCATGTAATTGGTATTATTGGTGCTCGAGAAAAAGATATGATAATTCTTGAGAATGAGATGAGTTCTATTTGTGATGAATTAATTATAACTACAGATGATGGAAGTTATGGTGAAAGGGGATTTGTTACACTACCTCTGGAAAAATATCTTAACGAAAGGCATGATATAAAATTAGTTTATGCTATCGGTCCAATTATAATGATGAAAAATGTTTGTGCTTTAACTAAAAAATATGAAATGCCAACAGTAGTAAGCTTGAATCCAATAATGATTGACGGTACAGGTATGTGCGGAGGTTGTAGAGTTAATGTTGGTAATCAAACAAAATTTTGTTGTGTTGATGGACCTGATTTTGATGGACATCAGGTCGATTTTGATGAACTTGAGAAAAGAAATTCATTATATTTAAAAGACGAGAAAGATTCTTTATTGTTCTCTATAAAATGAAATAGCAATTAATTTTCTTCACACCCTTTAGTCCCGAAGGCTTTCGGGAGGGGCAAATGAAGAAAATCAATCGTTTTGTTAGGTAGCTATACAAATAATCATTTAGTTTTTATATATAGCTTTTTTTACATAAAATAAAAGTAATGCGAATTAAAGATGTTAAATATTTAAGATTTAAAACTTATCTAAATGCTTACTGTCCGCATTGCAATCAAAGTTTTAATGTTGATACAATTAATGAAAAAACTTTAGATTTTAAGGCTGTTTATAAGAAAAAGAAAATTGATCTACGCTTAAGTCCGTATCTTGATGTATTCGAATTGGAAGCATCAGTACCAGTTGAGAAAGGTGATATTTTAGATGATTTACTTTGCCCATATTGTTCCAAGAGTATAGTTAAAAAAGATTTTAGTTGTAAAGAATGTGGTACAAAGGCAGCTGAAGTTATTATTTCTGCAGATGAGAAATTAATTCCTTTCTATTTGTGTTTGAAATATGGATGTGAATGGCATGGATTATCAAAAGCTGATGAGAAGAAAATAAAACTGAAAATTCCTCGTCAGGACATGCCAGAACAAGACCAAACTCTTCGAATACATAATCATCAGGAAGTTCCTTATGGATACACATCAGAGCTTGCATTACTTGAAGCAGGAAGGTGTATTCAATGTAAAAACCCAAAATGTATTGACGGATGCCCGGTAAATATTGATATTCCCGGTTTTATATCATTAGTTGTAGAAGAAAAATTTGATGAGGCAGTAAAAAAAATTAAAGAAAGGAACATACTTCCGGCAATTTGTGGACGGGTTTGCCCTCAGGAAAATCAATGTGAAGAAGCCTGTGTGCTTGGGATTAAGGAGAAACCGGTTGCAATTGGAAGATTAGAAAGGTTTGTGGCAGACTTTGAAAGAAAGATGGAATTAGTAAAAGTTCCTATCATCAATAAAAATACTGGTAAAAAAATAGCTGTTGTTGGCTCAGGACCTGCAGGATTAACTGTTGCAGCAGATATGCGACAGTTAGGTTATTCTGTAACAATATTTGAAGCTCTTCACGAAACAGGAGGTGTATTAACTTATGGTATTCCGGAGTTTAGATTACCCAAGTCAATTGTTCAGTTTGAGATTAATTATCTCAAAGAAATGGGATGCAGGATTGAATTAAATCATATAATAGGAGCAACAATTACGGTAGATGAATTGTTAGAGAATTTTAATGCGGTATTTATTGGAGTAGGAGCAGGCTTACCTACTTTTATGAATATCGAAGGTGAAAATCTGGGAAATGTTTTTTCATCCAATGAATATTTAACAAGAATGAATTTAATGAAAGCATATAAATTCCCTGAATATGATACACCAATGCCAAAAGGTGAAAATGTTACAGTAATTGGAGGTGGGAATGTAGCTATGGATTCTGCCAGAACAGCTATTAGAACTGGTTCAGATAAGGTTACAATTGTTTACCGTAGATCGAGAAATGAATTGCCCGCAAGAGAAGAAGAAGTTCATCATGCTGAAGAAGAAGGGATTAAGTTTAGATTGTTAACAAATCCTGTTCGATATCTTGGTACGGATGATAATAGAGTAAAAGGTATGGAATGTATTAAAATGGAACTAGGAGAACCAGATAATTCAGGTAGGAGAAGGCCTATCCCTATTGAAGGTTCTAATTTTATTTTAGATTGTGATTTGGTTGTTATTGCAGTTGGAACAGGTCCAAATCCAACTATTTTCCAATCAACGCCCGATATAAAGAGAAATAAATGGGGATATATTGAAGTAAATCCTGATACAAACGAAACATCAAAAGAGTTTGTATATGCTGGTGGAGATATAGTTACAGGATCGGCAACAGTTATCCAGGCTATGGGAGCAGGTAGAATAGCTTCAAATGCTATGCATGAAAAATTATCTAAAATCAAAAAATAATAATTATTAAACTATTAATATGAAAGAATTTAAATCGATTAATGATGTTCTTGATTTTGCGATAAAAGGAGAACAGGAAGCTGTTGATTTTTATAATCAACTAGCCGAAAATTCAAAAACTGAAGATATGCGTCATGTATTTACTTCATTTGCGCAGGAAGAAATGGAGCATAAAACTCGTTTAACAAAAATTAAAGCTGAAGGATTGTATCAATTTGAGAAAAAGGAAATAGTTGATCTAAAAATTGGTGATTATACGGTTAGTGTAAAACCATCACCTGAAATGAGTTACCAGGATGCGTTAATACTTGCAATGAAAAAAGAAAAAGCAGCTTTTAGATTATATTATGAATTAGCTAAAAGAGCAAATAATGATGAAATGAAAGACGTGTTTTTATCTTTGGCTCAGGAGGAATCAAAGCATAAACTGAGATTTGAAATAGAGTATGACGAATACGTTTTAAGGGAAAATTAGTATCATGATAAAATTAAATTGACATATATAAGACATAATCCAAACAAGCCAGAACCAAACAGGTTATTTATTTGAATAACGAATACTGAACAAGGAATGATGAATGATGAAGTCTGCATTGACGATAATTTGGAAACAGCCATCTTAAATCAAAAATCGTTAACTAAGCGAAGCGTTCTCACGAACACCTTTGGAAATATAAAATATGTGAGTAATCGGTGTTCGAA
Source organism: Bacteroidales bacterium (assembly GCA_030643125.1). Taxonomy (GTDB): domain Bacteria; phylum Bacteroidota; class Bacteroidia; order Bacteroidales; family UBA12077; genus UBA12077. The sequence continues at coordinate 10,508 of DAOWML010000002.1, read as the reverse complement.
ATTCAAAATATTATCAAAATTATGATGTTATTAGCGTTTTCTAATTATCAATTTAATTTAACTTGACAGCCCCGATAACTATCGGGGAAGACCTGTCAGTGTTTATATAGGTTCAGGCACTGATAAATTGTTAATGCCTAAATAAGGTTGACTTGATTTGACATTTAAAATAACTTTTTTTATTGACCGACTTCATGTAATTTTGTTGATGATTTTTTATTTGTAACACAATTTTTATCATTCATAAGGGTTAATTAACCTGAAAAAACTGTTAAAGTGAAAAGACTTACTCTGATACTAATTTTATTTTCAATAATTAATAATTATTCTTTTGCTCAAAGTGATACGGTTATCATTGAAAAATCGAAAGAAAAAGTAATTATCGGAGGACAACCATATTATGTTCATGTTGTTAAAAAAGGAGAAACTCTTTATTCGCTGAGTAATGCTTATAATATTACACAAAAGAAAATAGCAAAAGAAAACCCGGAAATTTTTCTTGGTTTGCAGATTGGGCAAGCATTGAAGATTCCAGTGGTTGAGAAAAAATCAGGTAAAGATAAAATTCTCAGTAATGATTTTATTTATCATCGTGTTAAAAAGGAACAAACTTTATACTCTCTTTCAAAAAAATATAATGTTTCACAGGAAGATATTATAGCATGTAATGATCCAATGGTTAGGTATGGAATTAATTTAGATCAGATATTGAAAATTCCAAAATCAAAAGATGCTGTTAATGCATTACAAAAACCTCCTGTTGTTGAGTCACAAAATGATACAGTTCGCATTGAAAGTCAGTATTTTTATTATACAGTTAAACCAAAAGACACGCTTTATTCTTTAATCCGATTTTATGAAATAACCAAAGATATACTTTTAGAACACAATCCAATTGTTAGTGAGGGTTTAGTAGTTGGTCAGGTGTTAAAGATACCAAAGCTTATAGACATTGAAAGTGCCACTGTATTAATAATACCGGACGAAGAATTATGCGATACAATTCTATATGAAAAGAGAACATTAATAGCTTATTCTGATTCGGTAGATTTTCCGGATTGCGAACACATAAGAGGCATGCAACGAGAGCCATATCAGGTTGCCCTTTTATTGCCATTATATCTGGAAAAAAATGACGAAGAATTTTATATTGATTCATCAGAAGTAAACGATTTTGGAAAAAAAATTTATGAAAAGATTTTTTATAATCCATTTTATATTTATCCAAGATCTGTAACTTTTGTCGAGTTTTACGAGGGTTTATTATTAGCGATTGATACCTTAAAACAAAAAGGTTTATCGATTAATTTGCATGTTTACGATACTCAAAATGATACTTCACGAATAAAAGAAATTTTAAGTTTCCCCGAGTTTATAAGTACAGATTTAATTATTGGACCTATATTCAATCACGAAGTTCGATTAGTTTCTGAATTTTCAAAAGATAATCAGATAAAGATGATTTCTCCTTTATCGGACAATTTAAGTCTTGTTGATGAAAATCCGTATTTGTTTCAGGTTAATCCATCCTATAATTCAGAAATAGATAAGTTTGCAAAATTTATTTCCGGTTTTGGAGATAAAAATATTGTTCTGGTACATAATGGAGACAGTTTAGGATATAGCAATATTCAAATGGTTAAGGATAAAATTTTCACTAACTTGTCAATTGATACTCTTGTAAATAATATTCAATTTAAAGAAGTTGTTTTTAAGGATAGTATTAATGTACTCGAACATGCACTAAATGAAGAAATCGAAAATGTGTTTGTTATTCCTTCAAACGAAGAAGCTTTCGTAACAAATGTTGTAACAAAGTTAAATACAATTAAAACTTTCGGACATCAGGTTCGGGTCATTGGATTATCGCGTTGGCAGCGGTTCGAAAATATTGATCCTGAGTATTATTTTAACTTGGAATTATGTATTGCTACACCATTTTTCATTGATTATCATCATAAGGATGTTAAAAATTTTATTTTGAAATACCGTGATACATACAAAACCGAACCGAACCAAATGGCAATTCATGCTTATGATGTAGGTTTATATTTTCTTACAGCAATGATGAATTATGGAAAAGATTTTGAACGATGCATTTATAATTATAAGGTAGACTTGTTACAAGCAGATTATAGATTTGTTAAGTGGTATGAAACGTCAGGGTATGAAAATGTGGGTGTTGATATTATAAAATATTACGATGGGTATAATATTTTTAGACTTGATGATTTTAAAAAAAACACACAACCACTTTCACAAAGTTTTGAATAAGAAATTATAAATTTGAGAATACAATAATTTAACACTCTTTAACTTAAAAGGGTGTTTTTTTTTAGTTAAAAGATTTTGATTTTAAAATATTTACCTATATCTTACTCTAAAATTCATCTCAATTTTATAATAATTTTATGGCAAGTTGCAGAGACATAAAGAAGGATATTAATTTTCTTGCTAACCAAATGATAAACGAATGTTTTTCTTTTATGGAGTATTCGCCTGTAAATAATCAGGAGAATGTTTTAGATATTTTACATGATGTTGAACAACTTCGCCGAAATTTACTGTATAAAGTGAATAATCCTCCCGAGAACGGAAGTATTAAAGAGCATTATAGTAATATTATTACCGAGATGTACGATATGAATATGAAGTTACTGGAAGAGTTAAATAGCTTATCTGAAAAATAGAAGAGGCTGTTGAAAAAGTAAATTTATCTTTTAGAGAATTGAATATTTAAAATTGCTTACGTATAGGAAATAAAAAGGGCTGTCAAATACTTTTTCGACAGCCCCTTTTTTGTTACTCATATTTTTTTAGATTATCCCGATAGTCTTTCAAAAATATGAGTTGTCTCTGAAAAACCTCATGAGGCTGTAAATAATTATTATATCGAACTAAGGTTAAAAGATTATATAAATCAGGATTTTATTTTTAAAATGACTCAATAGCACTTAATATTTTTTTAAATGAATATGGTTTGGTTAACAATTGATCAAAACCGGCATTATGGTAACTTTCAAAAAAATCATCTGGATTATGGGCTGTTAATGCAATAATTGGTAATGTGTTTTTAGGATAAGGCATATTGTTTCTGATATATTTTGTTGTTTCAACTCCATTCATGATGGGCATTTCAATATCCATAAGTATAATATCAATATTCTCATTTTTAATAATGTCTATTGCTTCTTGTCCATTTGCAGCTTCTTTAATTTCGGCACATAAATCTTTAATTATTGCTTTAAGCAATAATCTATTCATATATATATCATCAACAATTAAAAAATTATATTTTTTCATACTTTAACTACCCAATCCTGCTAAGTGTTTTTACTATTTCTAAACTCTTAATTTCTAAAAGTTTCCCATCTGAAACAATGATTTTATCATTTTTAAATTCTGTTAAAGTGCAGATAAAACTCTCTTTAGTAGTTCCTGCAAGTTCTGCTAATTCATTTCTTGTTAAAGGAAATTCAAATGTATTTGAGTGATAAATTTTTTCCGAGAAGTAAAGAATAATATCGGCTATTTTCCCTGGCAATTGTTTATGATATTGAGACGTAATTCTGTCAAAGATATTTAAATTGTCTTTACATACTTCTTTTAAAATATAAACTGAATATTTCCCATTTTTCTCAAGAACTGAGTTAAAAGTATTAATATCAATAAAAAAAACAGAGGAATCTTCAATTGCAGTTGCCGTATATTGAAATGTATTATCTCCAAAAGTAGAAACTAAACCAATAAAATAACCCGGAGTAGCAATCTTTAAAATAAATGATCTGTCGTTTCTTCCGTTTTTGAAAAGTTTAATCAGACCTGTTCCCAGATACATTACATGTGATGTTAATGTACCTTGCCGAAAAATAACATCTTTTTTGTTAAAATTAATAGTTTTCCCACTTGACTTTAATTGACTGATTTCCTCATTGGTTAAGATATCCCCTTTTGGAAATAGTTTATCATAAATATCAGTGTTGTTTTGTATAATCATGAAGTGCTCTGTTTTGGTAAATTTATTAAATTCTTTTTAAAAAACACTTCTATTGAAATTATTTGGTGATATAAATCACCCAACCCCAGTAACTAATGTCATCTAAGATTATTTGTATTCAGGTATCCTTAATTAGTAATTTTACATTGTCTAATTTTTATTAGCCATATTTTATTTATGTAATGAAAAATAATTATTGATTATAAATCAAATATTATGGATAAAAAATACAATATTTTAGTTGTTGATGATTCGGAAACTAATTTGGTTTTATTAGAAGCTATTTTAGTAGATGATGGATACAACGTTCAAAAGGCTTATAGTGCACGAGAAGCGGTTGAATTGCTAACTAAAAGCGTTCCGCATCTTATTCTTTTGGATTTGTTAATGCCAAATGAAAATGGTTTTGATTTACTGAAAAAATTAAAAGCTGGCGAAAATTATAATAATATACCAATTATTATTGTTACAGCATTTGCTAATCAGGAAAACAAGATTATCGCAAAAAATTTAGGAGCTGAAGATGTTATTGAAAAACCAATTGACATACCAGAATTTTTAGATAAGGTTCATAAAATATTAGAAGATAATAAGAATATTGTAAAATAATATGGAATGATAGATAAGGAGTTAAACGATAAGATCAAAATAAAAGACTTTCTGGAGACTTATTCTGTAAAAGACATTTCAAATACATTTGCACAAATTGATAATAAATTAATGTCGCTGCATGAATGTTCAGCTGATGATTTTCTTCATTTAAATAGTGATTTTAAGAATTTATATAAGCAATCTAAAATAATCTCAAATAATGTAAATACCATTTTCGATATATTTAATACAAATAAAAATAAGGAACTATATAACGAGATTCATTCTTTTTTTGATAGTATAAAAAACCAGGCAAATATTTTTGAACAAAAAATATCCTTAACTATGGAATTTCTGGGGGCATTGTCAAATCAACTTAGATTTGTATTTTTCCCTTTAAAGAATTTTGCTCAAAATCTAATGAGCCTGAAATATTTATTGGCAAATTTAAATTTGTCATTACCAGTTATTTCCGATTCTTCCGATATTATAGATCAATATTTATTAGTTGAAGAAAAAATAGAAAAAGTAAAATTATTATCTGAAAAAATATCAAAAAGCCTAAACCATCTTCGTAAAATTTCAAAAATAACATATTCAAACTTTTCACAAGTAAAAAATCAAAGCGAAATTAATATTGAAGCTTTATTGTTAAGTGTCAGGTCTGGAATAAATAGTATAGAGAAAAAATATACCAACAATAAAGAATGTATCCCTAAAATCAGAAGAACAACGGATAAATTAGAAAGTAGTATAAGTGATATTATTAAAAAACTCCAGTATCAGGATATCATAAAACAAAAAATGGAGCATATTCAACAAACTCATAGAGACCTGATTAGTGAGCTTAATAAATTTGAAAATCTTTCAAATGATGAAAAACACTTAAACGATAAAGCGAAGTTCTTTATTCGAATAAGAGATATTGCAGGGTTGCAGGCAGCACAGTTAATTCAGGCCAATAAGGAATACCAGTCAGCCTTAAACATCATTGTTAATAATTTTATGCAGGTTGGCGATAATATGAAAGTTATCTCTGAAATGTGTGGAAATATAAATGAAGATGAAAATAATGATGAAGTGAATCTGTTTACTGAAATTGTTGATCAAATTGCATTTACTGAAGATAACTTTAGAAGTAAGTTTGATCAAAACAAAAAATTAAATAAAGATGTTATTTTAATTGAGCACCAATTAGAGCAATCAGAAAAATATTTCACAGTTCTTAAAAATCTGACTTCTGAACTAAATCAAGATATGGAATTGTATTTTGATAATATTTATAAACATACACCGGTAGATGAGAATATAACAGGGTCTCTTAATCAGGTAAAAAGTTTATTTATTGAAATTAAGAAAAATGCATCAAGTATAGATGAAGTAACTGAAAAACTATATCCAATTAAAAAAAGAGTTCATAATATTATAATTGAATACAATAAGTTAACTTTAAATTCGGATTTTAGTGAAACAAAGGATATTGTGTCACAATTACACTCTTTCAGAAAAAATGCAGACAGTAAATTAAAAGAAAATCAAGACATAAGTAATCAAGTGTTAGAAAGTATTAAAAAATCAATATCAGAGATAAAATACTATGATTATTTTGAAAATATCATTGAAGAAATAATCTCAGAATTAAATACAATAAATTACAATCTTAAGATTCACAGTAGTGAAGTAGATAACTCAATAGATGAAAATTTGACAAAGATTAAAGAATATTATACTATGGAAACTGAGTACAAAATTCATGATCAGATTTCAAAAGGTATAGTATTGGATATTGATAATGAAGAAAATGGTGAAATAGAATTTTTCTAAAAACAAGTTAAATCTATATATATGAAAACAAAAGATATAAATATTCAGATAAAACCTTCAAAGAAAAAAGGAGAAAGCAAAGTAAGTATAATACTTGAAAATGAACTTACCATTTTTTCTATTGAAAGCATGAAAGATAAAATAATTGAAAGCGTAATGAAATATGATCAAATTGAATTTGCATTAAAGAATGTAAACAATATTGATATAACTTTTATTCAGTTATTATATTCCATTAAAAAAACAGCTGAAGAACTTAATAAGAAAGTATCATTTGATGTTGAACTATCTGATGATATTAAATCATTATTAAATCATTCTGATTTAAGTAAAGTATTAATATAAAATAACGAAATTCTTAAAGTTATGAGCAAAAATATATTAATTGTCGACGATTCGGAAAGTATACGGGAGGTTGTAAGTTTTACACTCGAAAATGAAGGTTACAACGTACTTGTTGGTGTTGATGGGAAAGATGCATTAAGGTTTCTCGATGGAACTCATATTGATCTTATAATTACAGATCTTCACATGCCGAACATGAATGGAATTGAGTTTATAAGAAACGTTAGAGCAACTGATCAATACAAACGAATTCCAATTTTGTTTCTCACAACCGAATCCCAAACTTCTAAAAAAATGGAAGCAAAAGAAGCAGGGGCTACAGGATGGATTATTAAACCATTTGTACCTGCAAAGTTAATAGGAGCACTTAAAAAAGTATTAAGATAATGGATAAATTCAGAAATAAATTTATAGAAGAAGCAACAGACAATATAAATGATCTGGAAGATGCTTTATTATTAATTGAAAATAATCCGGAAGATAAAGAGTTAATTGAAAGAATTTTCAGGGCAATGCATTCCCTTAAGGGGGGAGGTGCAATGTTTGGGTTTAATACTTTAAGCGAATTTACACATCATTTAGAAACTTTATACGACTTGGTCAGAGAAGGAAAGTATAAAATAACAAAAAGGTTATTAGATGTTACTTTGGCTTCTGTCGATCATATGAAAACACTTTTAGCTAATGATGATTTAGATTCTGCTGATTTAAGAACAAAACATACTGAACTATCATTACAGATTAGGAAGTTAATTGATAATGACAATGATGAAAAACAAAAAGTTGTTACCGAAAAACCTCAAAAAGATCAATCTAAAGTAAAATCATATTATATATACTTTGAACCGGATAGTGATATTTTTAGCGATGGTACTAATCCTTTATTCTTATTAGATGAATTATATACATTAGGAGAATGTAAAGTTTTTGCTCACTTTAACAAAGTTCCTGAAATTGAGGAAATCGATATAACAAAATGTTATACATACTGGGAAATATTATTGGCTACCAGCGAAGATGTTAATGCCATTACTGATGTATTTATTTTTGTTGAAGATCAATGTAAGCTGGAAATAAATGAAATAGCCGATTATGATATCATACAAAATATTGAAGTTATAAATCAAATTTCTAAAATAGCTGAAGAAAAGACAGATGTTGGTGTTTCTGAAATACAAAAGATAATAAAGAAATTTTCATCATCCAAAAAGCAAAGTGTCTCGTTGGACGAAATGATAAAAATGAAAGGCCCTTTACCTTCAGTTAAAGAAAATGTTATATCCAGTATCAGGGTATCATCGAAGAAACTTGATCAGTTAATGAATTTAGTAAGTGAGTTGGTTACTACACAAGCTCGCTTGAGCCTTTATGCTGAACAGTCAGCCGATAGCGAATTACTGACAATTGTTGAGGATGTTCAAAAATTATCTCGTCAATTGCGTGATAATGCATTTGATATTGTACTTGTTCCTGTTGAAACAATGCTTACACGTTTTCAACGATTAGTAAGGGATTTATCGAAAGAACTAAATAAAGATATTGTTTTTGTTGCTGAAGGGGCCGAAACAGAATTAGATAAAACAATTATTGAATCATTAACCGATCCATTGTTACACATTTTAAGAAATTGTATCGATCATGGAATTGAATCTCCTGAAATACGAAGCAAACTTGGTAAACCAACACAAGGGAAAATAATATTAAAAGCTTTTTATTCAGGTACAAATGTTCATATTCAAATTCATGATGATGGGGCAGGCATTGATCCGGAAAAAATAAGGAATAAAGCAATTCAAAAAGGGATAATAAAGAAAGATGCGACATTATCGAAAAAAGAAATATTGGATTTAGTATTTCTGTCGGGGTTTTCGACTGCTGAGAATGTAACAGATGTTTCAGGTCGTGGAGTAGGAATGGATGTTGTTAAGCGTAAATTATCAGAAATAAGAGGAGTGGTTGAACTTGAATCTGAAATAAACGATGGAACAACATTAACAATTAAATTACCATTAACATTATCAATTATTGATGGTTTATTAGTTAAAATTGCTAATAGTTTTTATATAATACCATTATCTGTTGTAGGTAAAATTTATGCTACAGACCATGAGAATGTAGTAAATAAATATAACAACCTTATAGTTTTAGATGGAGAACAATTCCCATTTTATTATTTACGAGAAGAATTTGATTTGCCTGAAGGAGAACAAGAAAGTGAGCAAGTTATTGTTGTTTCGTATGAAGATCGTAAAATAGGTATTGTTGTAGACGAAGTGGTTGGAGAATCACAGGCAGTTCTAAAATCTTTAGGTAAAATGTATAAAAATCAAGAAATTATTTCGGGAGCAACAATATTAGGTGATGGAACGGTTGCTCTTGTAATGGATACAAATAAGATAATTTCTAAATTTTCTCAGGATAAGTTCAACAGTTAAAAGAAAATATAATATTATAATATAAGGAGGAATAAATATGAATGCTGAAACAATTACTAAAATTAATTCTTATCTGTCATTTAATCTGGGCGATGAAGAATTTGCTGTTAATGTTAGCAAAGTACTTAACATACTCGAAATGCTAAAGATTACAAAAGTTCCAAAATCTCCTGAATATATGAAAGGTGTTATTAATTTAAGAGGAACGGTATTGCCGATAATTGACACAAGAATAAAGTTTGGTATGACCCCTACCGAATATACAAATAATACCTGTATCGTGGTTATGGAAATCGAAATGGATAATGATATTGTTCAGATAGGAGCTCTGGTTGATTCTGTACAAGCTGTTCTGGAACTTGAAGATAGCGAGATACAGCCACCACCTAGTATAGGTAGTAAATACAAATCAGAATTTATATATGGCATGGTAAAAGTTGATGAGAAATTTATTATGCTACTCGATATGGAAAAAGTATTTTCTGCAGAGGACGTTATTATGGTTAAAGAAAAAGCTGCTGAAGGCGAGGGTAAAATTGAAGATAAAGAAAAATCAAAAAAGAAATAAAAAATTAGAAATCATGAAAGAAATTTTAATAAGTCAACTGGTAAATCTTCTTGTAGCCATTCCTATTGCTTTTATAGTATTAAGAATACTATTTAAGAAATCTATTTTACTTAATATCGGAATTATCTTTGTAGTAAATACATTTCTTACAAGCGTTATATCAAACTTCCAGTCAGCTGGTTATATGAGCAAGCTTGTATCATTTGTAATTGTAGCGAGTTTAACAACTGTTGCAGTAGTGTTAATTACAAAGATGATTAAAGAACCCTTACAAAATGCAATAAAAAAAGTTTTATTAATATCAGAAGGAAAATTAGATGTTAAGTTTGATAAAGATAAATCCCAAAACGAAATAGGAATTTTAAATAATTCTTTATCAGGTTTATCAACAAGATTATTATCGATTATATCAGATATTTATGTTAATGCTGATAATCTTGTAGTGGCAAGTCAACAATTTGGTTCTACTTCACAACAATTATCTCAAGGAGCTTCGGAACAAGCATCATCGGCAGAGGAAGTTTCTTCATCAATGGAAGAAATGGCTGCAAATATTCAACAGAATACAGATAATGCGCAGCAAACAGAGAAAATTTCTACTGAAGCATCATTGGGAATTGAAAAAGTTGCAAGCGCTTCTCAGGAAAGTTTAAATTCTATAAGACAAATTGCAGAAAAAATAACAGTTGTTAATGATATTGCATTTCAGACAAATATTTTAGCACTTAATGCTGCTGTAGAAGCTGCC